>CAXHFO010000068.1:0-7970 GCA_964015895.1 uncultured Candidatus Poseidoniales archaeon | reverse complement strand
AACATTGAGCCCATGGTATTTTTTGAAGGCTTACTCTTGAAAGATAGTTCATTACTAGATTCATCCAGAGTGCAGCTAGTATTTGGGGAACCAACCAAGATTAAATGATCCTCAACTCTGGTCAAGGCAACGTAGAATTCTCTTCGTCGTTCTGCTTGTCTTTGGGCAGAGTCGATGTTTTTGGCAAATTCCCATAACCCATCATAAGGCCTGTCTCTTGACGCCCAAGGATTTATTCGTCCTGCGACTACCTCTGGCGTAACTAATACATTGTTGCGGGCGGCTAATGATGAATCTGACTTACCGGCGTGAAACAGTCCAGAAACTACTACAACCCTAGATTGCAGGCCTTTTGCTCCATGAATTGTCATTATTTTTACTGCTCCACCAGAAGGGATAGTTTTAGATTGAGGGCCTTTATTTTCCAAGCCCTTCAATGACTGTAAATGTGAGTGAATTTCGGTTGCTTCGTGACCATACTCACATCCAATATCATAAATTAGTGAACACCAGAGCTCGGCATTCTGCCTTGCCGTATCATCAGGATATGCCATCAATAAATCAGAATGGTCAAGAACAACATCAAAAATTTCGTGAACCGCCCCCTTAAAAGCCAGTGTACTAATATGATTAATCAGTGATTTACCACGCTGAGAAGTGATACCTTGCTCAATTAACGGCCACCAGTTGTCTGAGTGTTTCTTACCAGAAAATATCTCATGTATTTGATTATCATTCAGGCCCGAGATAGGAGAACGGGCGAATGATACTGCAGCAAATTTTGAGCCTGGATAAGCCACTAAATTCAGCACCGACATGAGGGCATTAACTACCGGGCGTTTCAACAATTCACCCTGCCGGTCAGAGATAACCGGAATCCCACGCGCCTCAAGCCGCCGTAGCAAATCTGAGATGTGTTTTCGAGAATGTACCAAAATAGTGATGTCTTCAGGAAGATAGTTGTTATTTGCTTCCTCTATTTCAGTAAATTTTGCTTCTTTAGCATTCCACAATCTAGTTCTTTTCCCAGTTAGCAAACTATGCAATCTTAAAGCGATTAATTCGTGTTCGAGGTGTATATTTTTAGAACTAGGATCAGAGAAAACATCGTTTGTTTTCATTAAATCTAGCAGAGGAGTGTCATTGGAAGATTGTAATGGTAAAAGCCATTCTAGCTTGCCCTCGGTTTTATCATCACGAAACGGTCGTAAATCTTGTGCACTAGCATGCCAGTCGCCCGGCAATATATGATGCCTTGAATCAAAAACATCACTGAAGATACCATTCATTGTTAGCATCAAATTGTGTAAAGTTCTATGATTAGATGTAAGATCTATGTGCCCTAAATTTCTATTAGTAAGTCTATCTTTTGAAATTGGAATATAGTGCTTAAACTCTTTTGGAGAGTCTTCGAACGCTGCTGAAATGTGTTGCCATGGCATTGATTTTTGCGGACCCGACTCACCTAAATGATCATTAGAAAAAGATCCTATTTCACCGCCTGCACCAACTGGTCGAGGATCTCTACCGTGGTTTTCCTTTCGCAGATGTAGAAGCCTTGGTTCGGAAAATTCAGTTTGATTAACTATCTTGATATTGGCTACAGTTCTCTGCATTACGGTAACTTCTGCCTGTCTAAATCGATATATGCTTTGCTTCATATCACCGACAATACAGATTGTCGGATCCCAAGGACCCGGGGGGGGTTCTGGGTCGCCGGCCTCATGTTTTCTTCGGCCCCATAACCTAGATAATAGTCTGAAATGGGCTGGATTAGTATCTTGATATTCATCGATGATGAACGCACCGTATCTTCTGCGAATCGTTTGAAGAACTGTAAATCTATTTTGCAAATCCTCATGGCACTTAGGGAAGTTTTCTACTAATCTTAATGCGGAATAGATGTGTGAATCTAACCAAGGTTCATCGTCTAAACTATCCAACGCATCTACGACGCTTGGTGGATATTCATAGCGAACGGAATCGGGGCACCTAGCTAATAATAAATCAGCAGCCAACCTTTGAATGTCATCAAAATCATGGACTCCTTCGTTTGATTTCTTCAATTTCATAATATCTTGACAGCCGGAATGAACGATTAGCAAATCAGAAAGTATCGTTGATTGAAGTTCCTTAGAAATCGACAACTTGCCTTTTGGAGCAACGTCTTGTAACTCATCGTTGATTGGTTGGGCTCTCAACTCGCAGTCAGAATCCATGAAGGGGAGTTGGGAAGTAGGGCTCAGCAAAAAAGAGCTGCGGCCTAGAATTCTCAAAAGCCGGCCTTCTTTACTTGAGAGCATGTTATTCATCTCAACCCCTATTTTCAACAACTCGTCGAAAATAGCTGTTTTGGTCGAACCCGGTACACCTTTTACTTTGGACTTGGCAAATAGCCCTGGCATCCACCCATTACAATGATTTTGTTGTGGTAAGCCACCCTTGGGGAAAAACGTCATTTCATTTTTTAACAATGTTGAATATGTAGTAGACGCTAAAGCGACAAGCCAAACCCACTGCAATTTACCTTTTGCATCGTTTGGATAGGATTCTCGTGCTAGATCTACAAGATGATTAAACCGAGTTGCCGAAGTCGCTTGCTCAGTCTCGCAACTCAAAACCAAGGCATTATACTCAGATAAAATCACGTCCACCCATGAATTTAGTTTAGCGTGTAAATTATTGGCGAACTCATCGATTATGTTTGCCGCCGGTTCGAGGAACATGTCAAGTAAGATTTCAGTATCTAGTGGTTTAGATTGGCCCCATTCTATACCTTTTTGTCGAGACCGTTTTTTCATGGACCTCTTAGATTCCTCAACAAATAGTGACTTAGTTAACATTCCATTAAGTATCACTTCAGCCCTTGCTTGTCCACCAACTAAAATTGCCAATCGATTTCTTGACTCAATGAAATTGCTTGCATCTGCACGAACTCCGGCCTCTATAGCATCAATGTCCGATCTTATCCGCCAGGCTGAGTGAATAGTTTCTTGGATTAGAAGAGGTGATCTCACCTCAGAAATTTGTTCTTTACTAGGGTTTATTGAAACTAGATCAATGTTTGGAGAAACTAATTGCAATAAAAATGAGTCAATCGTAGAAATTGGGGCTTCATCTAGTGAAGACAATAACATCTCAATATCTCCGGACCGGCGAATTCTAGGGTCAAAAACCCCTTCATCTTTGCTCGTAGGCATTGAGCGCGTACGCTCCAAGCGTGCTCTAATTCGAGACTTTAATTCTGCCGCGGCTTTCTTGGTGAAGGTTATTGCCACTACTTCGCTGGGTAGTAATCCTTGCCATTCCTCCATTTCGGTTCGTTCTGTTGAAGGTGCTCTAAAAGCGCCGTGGCCTTGTAATGGCTTTCTTGGTCCAGTAGGAAGGAGAATGCGAGATCTTTGCTCTGGGGTGATAAGGTGTTGAACATATCTTTCAGCCATTACAGTTGTTTTCCCAGTTCCTGCACCCGCATCTAGAGCAATGTGCTTATCTAAGTCCAAACCAAGTATCTGACTATCATTGAATGTTATCATTACTACGCCCCCCCAAGTTCTGCTGATGGGCTCATTCCACTAGTCTTACAGTAGTAGCACTGTTTGCACGGAGTAGGGTGAAAATTCCCTTCTTCCGCAGATGAAATAGCACGCGCTGATGTTTGAATCCTCTCCTCAATCCAAGCTCTAAATCTACTCGTGTAACTATCGCCGCCATCTTGTTGAGTGTGGAAATGATTAGCAGTATAATTCGTCACAACCCCAATTGATATATCGGCAAGATATTTCAAAATCGAATCGTCAACCTCTACATAGTGATGGGTTTCTTCGCCCACTTCGCTTATTCCTACCCCGACTACTCGATCATTTGGGTTGGCATATTCCCATGCTCTAGCATATAACGCCAATTGAACCTCATCAAAAATCGCAGTTCTATGGCGACTACCTTGTTTACCTTGTTTAGGACCTTCAATATTCTTTAAATCTCTAATTATAACCCATCTCTGTTGTTCGTTTAGTATACCATCGTTCCTAGCTCGCTCTCTATTTTCATCGGAGATTAAAACCGCGTCGACTCGGTCAATTCTGCCCGATAATCGGAAAGTAAAATCCGCTTTGTCATTCAGTTTAGTTGTGATGACACAAGCGTTACTATTGGAGGATAGGTTCCATTCACACGCTATTGGTGCACTATTCTTGAGAGCCAGTTCTGCCTCAAGCATTCTACCAATTCTTCCAATTGGTTCTAACACAATTTCAGCGGCTAGATGTTGTTGCCAAACGCTCGAATCGATTCCTAGCATGTCGCGACATCTATGATGTGCTACCGCATTCTTTCGCGCTAACCATGGAGCATTTTGTTGGATAAATTCTAAGGATGTATTCCATAATTTTTCAATTGTGTCTAATTTACCTTTGAAGATAGGAATTGGCGAGGATGCTGGTGAGCCACCAACAACTAAACCATGCACTTCAAGTATATGACCCAAAATCTCGTGAACCAATAACCCTCTTGTTCTACTATCAATATCTTCACTAGAATCTTCTGGTTGACTTGCTAATAAGTGCTTTTCAAGCCAAGCACCCCGTGGACATCTCAACCAAGATTGGATTCTGCTTGCAGACCAAAATTGCTGGTTGAGGTTTTGTGCCGTTTTACCAATTACAGATTGAAATACTTCACTGCCAGATTCGAATGGTGGCAAAGGTCTGGGATCAATTGCAGGACTATTCGATCTCGACCCTTTTTTACCAAGATGTGGCCATGATTTGGCGTCAATCGTTACCATTCCAGCTTGGGATTTAGAAGGTCGTAGTATCAAATTATCGACTGAGACCATGAAATTTCTGGATTCCCATCCTAGGAATTCCCCTTTTTGAAGAGTCTTGTGAGTTGGTTGTCGTTTTAGTCGATCGTTAAAAATTTCATATTCGTGGGATTTCGCTAGATTAGTTAATGAAATCGGTGCTCGATTGATAGCTTGGTTGTTGGCTAATTTTAGTCCAGCCCTTTGGATGTGGTCCCTTCCTCTATCGCCTGAGCGATTACCGGTAGCGCCCCGAGTTGACATTGTCATTGAAAACGGTCGTGGCGTAAGCCAGCCCGTCTGTTTAGGTTTATCTGAAACAGATAAATTCCACGGCCTATCAGAATTATCGATATCATAATTATCTGGATTGACAAAGGACGGTATATTCTTCATTGTTTGAAAATCACCGAGATTCTTTTGATACTGTAAAAACTCTGCTAGCGGAGCACAAGGTCCTGCTGCCTCATCTAACGTACTATCCATTATTACTACGGCCTCTGCAGCATTTAGTAAGTGCTTAAGGTGGTGCCTCGCTTTACGGATTTCGATATCTTGGTTTAGTATACCTAATTTGAGTCTTGATTCAGTGTCAAGCCACGGCACTTTAGGTGCTTTCATCAGCCAAGATTCCGTATCTAAACCAGATAAAATGATTAAATCTGCTTCCATTCCAAATGCTTGTTCGGGAGTTAAAATAACAATATCTTTTGATTCAGTTCTTGTAGATGGTAGTTCTGTTTTATCTATTATCCTCAAAATATGTGAAATGAAGTCATTGAAATTTTCCGGTAACTTAAGTCCTAATTGATTTAGTTCACCCATAATTCGATGGTGTTCCTCATATACAATTTGCAGTGCTGGAATTGCTCTAGAGAATTTAGCTTCATGTGAAACCAGTTTGGTGAGATCTAAAGATTGTAAAATCACATTCAACCATTCTGTACCATTTTTAGGCTGCTCTATTAATGGTAATTTTGCCGATGATGAGCAGCCGATATAATCCCTTTTTGACAGTTCATTTGACTCATGGCAGAGGGGAGTCCAAATTTTCACAATATTCGCTAACCACCATTGTGTTTCCTCGAACTTTTGCTCCATTGTTGCTTCATCGCTTCCAAGGGCCGGTTTTGCAATTGACAAAGTGTACATCCACCTCTCTAGCGCGCCGGGGCCACCTAGGACATGGAAATTAAGTGATATATTCTGTAGAATCTCTAGATGGGGGTGAGGTTTCCAATCAGGGAATAACGGATGGGTAAGTTCTGAGAGAACTGAATATTCTAGGGGAAAACTAGTGTTTTCGATTAATCTTCTAAGTTTGTTAAACGACCATGATTCTAAACCGTCCCCCATCCTCAAAGCATTCAACAAACCAGCGATTGAGGATTGCTCGCGTAATCTATTGGACTGCAGATTGCAAAGTAAACCCAAATCATTCAACCTCGTTGTCCAGAAATTTATGTTGTTATCTGCAGCAGCATCGACGATAATTATCTCGCCTTGGGTAGTTTTTAGATAATCACTAACTAATTGTACTGTCGAAGAAATGTTGTGTTCTTTTCTTTCCAATGATATTCGGTGCCATTTAGTTGCCTTTTGAATTCCGGCTTCTGACTTCCATTCTAATTCATCGGTTAACTTAGCCATTTTGTGGGCTGGTAACCAGGTTGGTATCGTCTTTTCAGTAGACCACTCGACATCCTCGATATAAGCCCCATGGAATCCTAGACGAAAAGACCCAGGGTTACATAGCTGGTGAATGGGAATCATTTTTGAAAGTAAATTTAGCAACTCTCTATCCATCTCGGTAAATTCTGGGCTGTGATCTAGCATTACTATTCCACTCAATCCCTTTAATGTGAATGGAGTCTCTTCGCATGTTAACAGTTTATCATACAAATGATTCTTCATCAAATGTGGGTGTGTTTTATTTGTTCGCTTTTCAAGGTGTTTTAGTAACGCTCTAAACTCTTTGACGCCTGGATCGTTGTCCCAATTCCATGGAGGTTTTAATTCGCTCAACTCCTTATGTAATTGAAGTAATCTCTCTGTTTTATACTCACTCCACTTCCTATCTTCAGCGGCAGTAAACATAAACGGGAACTTTCCAGCGTTGGCCCATTTTACCATATTTTGATGAACGAGTGTGAATAATAAACTGTCATTATCGATAACGTTAGGCAGCCTTAGGTCGAGAAAAAGTGAACTGAATAACCGCTTTAGAGTCAAATGCTTTGACGTGTCGATTGATGAAATGTGTTCGGAAAGTTTTGCTAACCAAGCTTTTCTGGTATTTTCAGATGGATAAATGATCAATTTGTCGGCTTTTGGGTTTGCAATTAAATCTTCTACTAGCCACTCCGGTATTAATTGCCCACTAGGAGTGGGTTCAATGGTGACTCCTGTAGTAGATTCCACTTCATCACACCCCGTACATATCACCAAACTGGCGGCAGTTATTGAAGACTACCGCCGTTTTTCATAATAAATACCATATTTAGGCTATAATCAAATTACAGATGAGTTCAAGTCAAACGTTGACTTGGGAGTGGTATGCGAAAGGTACTGGCTTTTTCCTTAGTCTTCTTTTTTGTTATGATGTCTGCGTCAACCTCAGTTGCAAAACCTGCTGTTGAAACCGATAATGGGCCGGTCTTTGGTGGCCAACATTCAGATATCAATAACCAATCAAATCAGACTGCTAAAATTAGTTTATTACCAGCCATTGCTGAAGATTTCACCGCTACTTGGTGTACTAATTGTGTTAAAGTTGAGCACGCTCTTGATGAGCTTGAAAGTGAAGGACTGTTGCAGAAATATGAATTCCATGTAAATCCTGATCTAGATGAATCCGGTTTTGGGTCTGAGGACATCACTCAACATCTTGATGCGCGGTATGGTGCTGAAAGCCCACCTCTAGTTGCAATTAATGGAACTATCAAGAAACATGGCAGCCTGCCAGAATCTGATAGTTTGGTTAATGATTATCGAGACATGATGCAAAACCCACTAGATTTTGGTGATGCGTCATCGTCATTCATATGGACTCCATCTACTGAGAATACAGGAGTTATAGCTTGGAGTCTAGACGCGGATTTATCTACCTATCCAGAAGCAACTTTGAGTGTTAATGCCTGGATAGTTGAACAATCTGCCGAATTTG
>CAXHFO010000067.1:0-7990 GCA_964015895.1 uncultured Candidatus Poseidoniales archaeon | reverse complement strand
ATAAAAGCAATGATAAGCAACAATATGATTACTAATACGGCTATTTGCATAGTTGTTGAAGATATCTCTGAACTAGCAGATTCTTCCTCATCAGCCGTATTATCTGGTGATGTACCTATATTGTTATCGTCGTCATCAATAACTTGGTCACCAATATCAACATCGAAATTAATCGTAGAACTGTTACTATTGCCTGATGCATCAGCACTTGTTATGACTAGTGTGTAATCGCCATCAGAGAGAACTGGAGTAATGTGTTCATGATTTTTCTTGGTAGCAAACTCGTCGGTGTGAATTACTGTACCATCAAGGCTAACCGATTCTGTAGAACTTTCAGAGGTATACCAAGAGATTCTTGCTCGTCCATCGTCAAGTACTTCCACTGCTAAGTTGAGTAGTTCTGGAGCCTCGTCATCAATCACCGTCGAGGTTGTGAAATTCACCATTTCTGACATAATATCGCCAATTGAGACTCTGCATTCGTATTCTGTACCGGCGGTTAATCCAGTTGCAGTTACCGTATTGGTAAGCTCTTCACTACTCCATGATTGATTGACTGCCACTGCAGTTTGTCCTGCCTCGTTACAGGACAACTCGCCAGATGCGGCCTGGGTTGTTGACCATTCTAAGATAGCTGAATCAGCGGTGCTACTAACATACTTGAAGCCGTAAATTTGCTGGGCAATCGCTGGCATTTCAAAGCCGGTTAGTTGTGCATAAACGTGTCCATTGACATCATAAGAAGATAGCATTGTTTGTTGGCCTTCGCCCTCAAGTATGATATCGACAATATTTGGATCATAATCAATTCCATCATCGTCTGCTGGGTCAGCACCACCACCAAGTCGCCAAGTCTTGGCTGTTGCATCAACATCACGCCATTTGCCGGTGCCAAAACCATCCTGACTGCCAATTACAATGATGTAGCGATAATTAGCAACATCACTACCAATCACATCTTTGCTGACGGTGAAAATGATGGTTTTATCATCGACACTTCCAGTTACGTCAATGCCTCTTGCTGAGGTACTGCCGGTCTCTGCCTGTACTGCTTGTACAGCGCCTGGCTCACCAGTACCACTGATGGCAACTTCCCACGCCCAATCCGGATGAACTTCGGCATTAGCGCCGGTAAGCATCTCTGTTTCACCGTAGGTCGTATCACCTTGATCGACATAAATTTGCACTATTTGATGGCTAAAACCGTTGGCTAAACCCCAAATATCTGTCATTTCATCCATTTCAATAATGAATTGGGCATTCCATGCACTTTGACGAACTGTGACTTTCTGAGCATCCCATAAGCCACCACCGCTATCGGTTGCGAAATCGCTGGCCAACGGATAGGTATAGTCCCCGTCGCCATTCTCGTCCCCAATTGCATCGTCTAATTCAAGTAAAGTAACCCACTCTTCCAAATCTGGTAAGACTAGTTCTGCGGGTGCTGGTGGGGCAATTTCCATGTCTTCACCATCGCCATAAGATAATGATGCAGCCCATGATGATACCACCTTAATTCTCGTAGTATATCTTGGGGCAAGGCCGATATCAGCCCATGGTATTACGAATTCATAGACATCATCAACCGCACAATCGCCAAGTGAAGAAGTGCTGGTTAGTACCCATTGTTCAGAGTCTCCGGATTTGCCTTTTGCCTCGAACAAGTTCCACTTGGCTCGACCGTCTTCTCTAACGGTATCAAAGTCAATTGCCACCATGTATTTAGCTGGGAAACCAAGGATTTGATTGCCATAATAGGTCCGGAAGTTGGTCTCAACTTCATTGAAGTTAACCGCATTTGGTTGCATGAAATAGATGGCTAAGTCGGGTTCATCAAACTGTGAATTACGAGAAATATTTGCTAATTCGTCAGCGGTTTGTGAATCAATACGCATGAAGATATTGCTTGAATCATAGCCGACATAGAAATTCTCAATATCAAAATCACCGCCATCAACTGAGGCATCATATTTAGCCGCACCATCCCACTCACCGGGCAAGGCTATTCCGTCAATCATCGGCTCAATAATGCCGCCATATGGCACAACCGGGGTTGCCGCTCCAGTCCACAAATCTTGTAGGTAAGGTGGCAAATCGATATTGATTGCACGATAAATATTAGAAAGATGGACCTTGAACAAAACATCCCAGTTCTCATCATAGCCACTATCTTGGTCAAGACCATACCACCAGAACCAATCACTACCTTCGGCGATGTACAATGATTCCCAAGCATTAGCAAGTCCAGGATGGTTTGGGTTGTCTTCTGCAAAGGCAACTAATGCTTGGCGTGCTTCGACTAGCCTTTGCCAACCAAGGCTTTCTTCTGGCTCGCCAGCCCATGTTCGCAGAGTCCCGTCAATCCAAGACCCTGTGCCGATAGTGTCGATTTCAGGCAAAGTCGGTTCTGTCGATAGGAATTCACTTGGGGTTGTGGTAACAATCGTTGGGTGTGATGCAAGCCTTGAATACCATTCATGCATGAATGGACGAGCATTGTCTTGGTGTTGGAATTCTGACATGAACATCCAATTTTCTCCGTCAAGCGCAACTGTCAGCAAATGCTCGGAAGGATCCTCTCCGGCATCTAGTAATTGTTGGCGAACATTATCTAGGTAAGCAATGAAATCTGAAACTGCGGCTTCGGGAGTCATAGTCCCATACTGGAAGGCAATCCTGTCGGATATAACGCGGTCACGAAATACCACTGCAACCTCGCCGCCATCTTCACCAGTAACCTTCCACGGCGTCGCTAAGTTACGTGCATCATCAACATCGATTAAATTGCCAGAGGTATCAGTAGACTGAAGCAAGATTTCTTCATCACTAACCATCCACTGGATTCCAACATCAGAAACGGGTTCAACCATTGCTGGAGAAACCGCTTGTTCACTTGGCCACATTCCAGTTGGCCGGAAACCAAGTTTATCTTCAAACAAGTCCATTCCAGTAATCAGATGATTTTGCACATCATTAGGCCATGAGTCCTTGTTGACGCGGATACCATCTTCCATAGTCCAGCCGTCCATCATTAGTAATGGCATAATTGGGTGATAGTAAGGAGTAGTAGTCAATTCTACTTGACCTTGTGCGGCAAGTTGACTATACATTGGCAGAACATTTGCCATGTGAGCGTGTTGTCTATCGATTACGTACATCAAGTCATCATGAGTATATTGGCCTGGTTGCATGAATAAATCAATCAAGCCTTGATCACGATGACTGGCATCATATTCGCCTAATACGTAATCTGGCGAGAACTGATAGAGATACCACAGAACTTGTAAATCGAGATAATCTTGTTCGGATAGTAAAGTGTCGGTCATGATTGTAGCAGGCTTTAGATTATGCAACGTCATATCATAAAGTTCGGAGTAGCGGCTACTCGAAGGATACAACCATGATTGGATATGTCCTGTTTCAGAGACGTTGTAGATCCAGCCACTATTCCAGAAAGATTGGAATTGCATTGTGTGTAATTCCAAGGCAGTTGCATTAGGGTAGCCACCTTCTGGCCACGGCCTCTTTGCCATATCGGTATGGTCATCTAGCGGTTCATTTTCATAATAATCAACTAATTGTTCGATAAATGAAGGAACGAGGTTGTAGGTAACTTTGGTGCCGGTTTGGGCAAGAATTCCAGGAGAGTCAACGTATTCAGTCATCGCGTGAACTCTTACCCACGGCATTTCGTAAGTATCGGTCAGCTTATTCTTGTAATATGGTTGATGTTGGTGAAAGATTATTGCTAAGTTAAGGGCATTGTCAACCTTGTCTACTGCGCCATTTTCAATTACCGGCAGGGTGTTTGGTGCTGTAGCATTATTTCTATTATCAAGGTGATAATAGTGAGTAAAGGTTTCTGCGCCATTAGAACTTGCGGGGTTTGCTGTAGGGAATGAGGTCCAAACATTGCCTTCGTCTTGCCACTGGGCATAAACCATGAATTGCAAACTAGTCGGTGAGCCGATTTCTGCCCAAGGAATGGCAATTTCTGTAGCAGTATTATCAGCCCATCCGACATAGACAGAGGCTTCAGATAAGGCGCCTTGGTCTTGCCACGATGTGCCATCAAAGGCAAACTTTTGATTATATGTTGAATCTTCTAATGCAAAGCCATAATCAGCAGAGAAGGGTAAGGTGTGGGAAAAACCCCAATCCTTACTGAGTACTGAGCCCCCTTCACTGGTATTGAAGTAAATGAATAAATCTGCTCCTGTTACAGAATCGGCCCAGTCTGTGCCTGTCCATGCTAGGTAGAAATTATCATCATCCCATGTTGAATAATAGGTAACTGCATTATCGTCTGAAGCCATTTGGCTATCTGAAGACCACTCTGCAACATCACCGTCGATGGTTATCGTCTCTGGAGTCATCGCTGATACGAAACCCATTCCTGCTGGCAAACAGAACAATGTAACAATAAATACAGCAGTCGCTCTCATTAAGACTATCCACAATATGATAACTTGAAAGGGTTTATTGTCAAGCGCTTAGATATGAGCAGTGAGATTGGTGTGTTATGCCATATCACCTCAATGCCTAATGGAAAAATTTCAGATGGCTATAAATTCGTTGATTTTCTAGCTGAAAATAATTACTCTAAATGGCAGTTTTTACCGTTGACTCCTCCGGATAAACACGGCTCTCCATATGCATCGCCTTCTGCCTTTGCTGGTCATTATGGCTTGTGTTCACAATCAATATCTGCGGAATTAACTGGAGAGGAATATTGGATTGAGGACTGGGCGTTATTTGCTACGATTAGCGCGCAATACCCGGACAAAAACTGGACGGAGTGGCCAAAACCTTTGCGCGAAAGAGATCCCGAAGAAATGGCGAAATGGCGCGATAAGATTGATGATGAAGTTACCAAGCAAAAAATGTTCCAACATGAATGGTTGGCATTGAAAAATTATGCTAATCGGTCAAATATTGAGCTCATTGGCGATTTGCCGATTTTTATTTCGCACCATTCTGCAGATGTGTGGGCTCATCGTGAATTGTTCCAATTAGACGAAAGGGGATTGCCGATTGTAGTAGCAGGCGTGCCACCAGATTATTTTAGCGAAACTGGGCAAAAATGGAATACTGTATTGTATAACTGGGCTGAACATGAAAAAAATAATTGGACGTGGTGGCGCATGCGAATGGCTAGAATGTTAAGGTTGTACGATGTTGTTAGAATAGACCATTTCAGGGGTTTTCATTCTGCTTGGGCAGTGCCGAGAGAAGCAGAAGACGGAATAATTGGGCAGTGGCAGGAAGCACCTAAGGAGAAGATTATTGAACAGTTAATTGAGGTTGCTGGCGACGAATCAAGAATAATTGCTGAGGATCTTGGGATTATTCCACAAGAAGTAATTGATTTACGCTTGGAATTCAACCTAAAAGGGATGGCTGTTTTGCAATTTGGCTTTGATGAAGACTATACTACAAGCCCACATCATCCCAGCAATATTTCAGCGATGCAGGTCACTTATACTGGCACCCATGATAATGATACCACCCTTGGTTGGTGGAATTCTACCAAAGAAAGCACTAGACTTCGAGTCTTAGAATTAATTGGAGACAGCAACGATATTGTTGGTTCAATGATTGATTTAGCCAGTAAGGGTAATGGGGAGTTATGCATTATTCCGCTGCAAGATATTCTGCGACTGGATTCTACTGCGCGCATGAATATACCTGGAGTTGAACAAGGTAATTGGCGATGGCGTTTCTCATGGCCTGAGCTAAATTAACTGAAATTGATTAGAAAGGGGCATTATCATAACCCCCCTATGATACCAGTACAACGAATGGGGCACGTTGGTTACTTCACTGCAGAGATTGGTTTGTGGTCTGAATTACACACATATTCTGGCGGGCTTGGTGTTTTAGCAGGAGACCATGTCAAATCTGCGGCGGATGCTGAGATTGATTTAATTGGCGTTACCTTACTCTATCGAGAAGGCTATGGGAGGCAACATATCGACCAAGATGGTAATCAGTCTGAGTCATTTGCAGCAATTGATCCCGCTGACCATTTAATCGATACTGGATTAGAATTGATGTTGCCCCTTGATGGAACAACAATATACTCAAGAATTTGGAAAGTCGAAGTTGTTGGAATAACCGGTCATATCGTACCAGTGTATTTCCTTGACACTCATCACCCTAAAAATTCAGAATACCATCGTGCACTCGGAGCGAGGTTGTATGGCGGCGATGATGAAGTCAGAATTAGACAAGAGTACTTACTTGGTGTGGGAGGATTAAGATTACTAAATCTGCTGCGCATAGAACTAGATGGTCTGCATCTAAATGAAGGGCATTGCACCTTTGCACTACTTGAATTATTAAACAAGGGCTGGACTAGAGAAGACCTTGACAAGAAGGTACTGTTCACCACACATACACCGGTTCCTGCTGGTCATGACCGTTTCAACTGGGGCTCGGTAAAAGCCGTACTTGGCGACATGTTGCCAGAAGATGCAAAACAATTGGTAATTGATGCTGGAGACCCAGAAAACGGTGAGAAATGTTCAATGTCGCATTTGGCTGTGGGACTGGTTAACAAAGTCAATGCTGTGTCAAATCTCAATGCAATAGTTGCTTCGGGAATGTATGGAGAAAATCATATCCATCCGATTACCAATGGCGTTCATCATATTACCTGGACTTCCCCCACAATGGCAGAATTATATGACAATCAACTACCAAATTGGCAAAGTGACCCAACTCAACTAGCTTATTCAGGCAAACTTTCTGATGAGGACCTACTTGCGGCTAGAGAAAAAAACCGTAGCATCTTTCGTGAACTGGTCAAAGTGTCAACGGGAGTTGAATTGCACAAAGAAAAATTGACTGTTGGATTTGCTCGAAGATTTGCTACCTACAAAAGAGCCAATCTAGTCTTCAGTGATATTGAGCGCTTGAGAGAGATTGCTGGGGGTGAAATACAATTCGTGTTCTCTGGAAAAGCACATCCAAGAGATGAAGGCGGTAAGCAGTTAATTAGAGATATTTATGGCAGTGCAAAGCAAATAGAAGGTGAAATTCCAGTTGCCTTTTTAGAAAATTATGACATGGATACCGGGCTAGCTATCACCAGTGGGGTTGATATTTGGCTCAACAATCCAATCAGACCGCTAGAGGCTTCGGGAACTTCGGGAATGAAAGCCGCAATGAATGGTGTGCCAAATTGCTCAATTCTTGATGGATGGTGGCCTGAAGGTTGTCAGCATGGTGTTAATGGATGGGCAATTGGTGAATCTGAAGACGACCGTGATGATGAACGTGATGCTAACAATATCTACGAGGTCTTGGAACAAGATGTGTTGCCAGCATGGCGGCAGGGTGGCACGGTTTGGGCTAATATTATGCGCTCAAGTATTGCCACCTCGGCAAGATTTACTGGGGCTAGAATGATTACAGATTATCTGCGATTCTACCAATCCTTCAAAGATTAATCACTTTTTCCTACTAACAAATAATAGCACTATCAAGCCAATAAATACCGCTACTGCAAGAGCGGATCTAACAAATTCTCCGGCAGTGGATTTACTATCAACTGATTGCTCATCACACGGTTGACAATCGGGTATTGGGCAGGGTTCATCTATTGGAATCTGGATCGCTTGCCCGCAGCAAATAGGGCAATCTTTCACCAATAAGTCGGTTTGGTTATCATTCTGAGTTGTATTGGTATTATTTTCGATGGCTGAATCATTATTGCTATTGTTGACTTGAGAATCGGTGTTATTATTTTGATTATCTACTGGGTAATTGCAACTTCCATCATCTTCAGTAGCATCATTTTGATAGTTTAGCGCGCTGTCATCTGTACAACCTAGTATCGGTTGAGGCTCAACAGGTGGACTTGTCGAATTTGTTTCATTACTAGGCCATAATATGGTAAAAGAATGCTCAAAAGTTGATGTTGGGCAATCGTGCCAGTCGCCTTCAGGACCGCAATTAAGTATTGTAGCATTGAACAATAAAGTGA
>CAXHFO010000066.1:0-8137 GCA_964015895.1 uncultured Candidatus Poseidoniales archaeon | reverse complement strand
TGACATTATTGTCCAATAAACGGATTAGAAGTAGTTACCATCGTAGGATATTGAGTTGGTTAATCGACTCAGGTGGCTCAGTATCGCAAATTTCTAAGTCGCTAAAAATTCGCACACCACATACATCTCTTGCCTTAAGTCAGTTAAGGGAGAGAGATTTAGTATCACGCAATGAATCAAGTGGTATTCGAGGGGCAATACACAAGATAACCGAACAAGGGCGAAAACGTTTGGATGAAGATTACCTTGCTCTTTACAAACTTCATGCAAGCAATTCTTCGCAAAATCATGACGCTGTAGTATTAGAGTCAAAAGGCCCAATAATCATTCTTTGTTATGTAAAAAACCCACCTAAATCGCTAATTTGCCTACCAGAAAACCCTTATCTGGATCAAGATTCAGTGAGTAAAGATTCCAGTGGAAGCATGGGGGTGAGATGGGCAACAGTAAAACCTAGTTCGATAAATTGGTATTCTAAAATAACTCTAGAAAAGGTCCAACCGCCAAACAAATCTAATCGAGGTACGATTGAGGGGTGGTTTGAACAATCTAATTCCTTTGCCATTGTCAGAGCCAATCTACTAAACAGTGATGAACCATGGAATGTTAATGCAGGGACATGGTTTGATGGTCCTGTGATGTCAGAAGGAAATTTACCAGAAATTATTTCTAGCGGTGACAACAAAATCGGTCAGATAGTTGATTCTCACATAACGGTCTCATGGAAAAATAGACTTCATGCACACATGACCTCAGCAGTAGATTCATCGATGTTAATCAATTCATTTGCTAATGCATCTGTAGTCTTGCGCAATAACGTCATTAAACCACAGAAAACAATTTTGCCCGTGGGTTGTCTATCCAATTGGTTGAAGCTAAAACATCCAAGAATGAGTGACGTAAAGTTAACTGCGAGATATAAATCACTCTCACAAGGTTTGATTAGGAATTCAAGTAGATCATTATCACTGGCTTTACTCAGAGATATATCACGGGACTTTGGTGAATGTGAATGGGTAAGCAGAACTCCAGAAAATATCGAAATTTCTGGATTGTCCTTAATAGGTATGAAATCATTGATTGAATTTGTTAAATCTGCGGGAGATTTAGAATTTTTAATCGAATGGAATTGGCCAATACTAGAGAATTTAGAATTCTTACAATACGTTTTACGGGATAATAATTGTCGGTTATTGGTAACAAAACATGGCGATATAATTGAGATAAATTCAGCGTTAGCAAAATTAGTTTCGTTACGGGAACTAGCAACTGTAAAACTTCAACTTTCAAGAGAGCATTCAATAAAAATTAAACTTGCTTCAGGCACAGATGTTTCACCATCAATTACTCATAATTCAATCCCGCAAAACGCGTTTGAACTTGTTCAATCTTTTTCTGAAAAATCATGGGACCTCGATCGCTTAACCAATGAGGAGACAGGTTTTGAATACCGTAAGGAGATTTGGCAAGCAATGTATTTTTACCCAGAGGGTAATGAGCAATGGGCCAATAAAATAGAAATTCAAAATCCATTAGCAGCATGGATTGCCACTCCCAATGAACATCGAAAAAGTAGATGGATTAGGATTGCAGATTATCTGACCGATAAATGGGCTGATTTATTAGAGATAAATACCGACAACTTGGATTTGATAATTTCTAGTTTTCCCAACGGAAGCCAAAGTTGGCAAAATAAATCGATAATCTATATTTCTAAACAATTCATCAAAAACCCTCAATTGCTAATCCAGATGTCGCATTACCTTGATTCAAAATCAGCAGTTAACCTTTCAGCTTGTATTTTATTGGCAAGTAATCATTTGCCAGATGATTTTACAGAGTTGATTCAACGTTCGATTGATAATTGGCTAGATGCTCCACTTTTTGCTCAAGAGATACTTGATAGATTATTTCCAAATAATTTAGCCGAAACTAACGACTGCTATGGCGTTCTAGATAAAGTCATAAATGCTTCAATGATACATCCCAAAGATTCACTTCTCTACAACTGGAGTAGTTATGTTACAAGTTTGCTTAATGGTGAAGTCATTTCTAGTAACTCAATGAGGGCTTACATGAAGTTATTTCCGTATAAGTGGTGGTGTGATGATTCCTCGGATTGGCTACTTAATCAACTCAGCAGTTCTGCAGGAAGGCGATGGTTAGTGGCTAATGAATTGCCTTGGCCAGCATTAATTGCTAGACTAGAGGGAGAGTTATGTGGGCCTCCAGGTGTTGTTAAGCGTTTTACCAGAAACATACCAAGTAGTGGAGACGTCATTTTTATTCCAGTAATGGATGAGTGTAAAGCTAAAGATTTCTTAATGGATCTTTACGACATGATTTCTAGCCTAGAAGAATCAAATAACATTGTATTAGGCAGGACTCATCCAATGGTTGGTTATTTGGTTAAAGAGTTCCAAGAATGGCCAGATTTCTCTCCGGATATATTTGTTCAAGGCGATAAAGAAATAGCATCTTTGTTATTTGGCATATCGTTCTACAAAAACCTAGTATGAACGATGGCTTCATTTAGCATAACGATTAGACAAGGACGCCGCACTAGCAACATCGGGCGGAGCTACTGTGAAATTGCAATGAAGTCCGATACCAATGTGCGGTCCGCTATCGAAGACCAAAATGACCCTTCGGGGAGTGATTTTTGGTGCAAAAGCGGTAAACCAATTGATAGGTTATGGGTCCTTGTGTGACGTCAGGATGAACTCAAGACAACCACCCTATCAAACAGCACGCCCCAGCACCGAGGGTCAGGCCTTGGAGCATTGCGATGAAATAGGCCGTTAGGAGCTGGGGCACAGTGCTTATTTTTCAATAGCCAAGAAATAGCCATACTTGTTCAAATTTTAGCGATTAACTCAAAGGCGAAAGAGATTACAGTATAACCATGGCAACAGACTCTAAGTTCGAATGTTGCTTGGTTGGAGGGACTTTTGATAGGTTTCATGCCGGCCACAAATTACTACTTTCAGTAGCAATATCAAGGTCAAAAAGTGTCGAAATACATGTGGTAAATGATACATTGGCTAGCAAAAAATCTAATGTAATACAATCTTATGAAGTTCGGAGTAATAACATTCTTGATTGGTTAGATCAGAAATCTCATCACGGGGTCAAAATTTTCACTCTCAATGATGCCTTTGGACCTGCTCCAGTACATGAAAAAGCGGATGCTATAGTTGCGACACCGGAAACAACCGGAAATTGTGATGAAATAAATCGCATGCGAAAATCTTCGGGCCTGGGCGAATTATCGATACTTGAGGTGCCTCATATGATTGACTACTCAGGCGCAATTATTAGCAGTACTAGAATTAGAAGTGGAGTTATTGATTTAGATGGTAATCCATGGATTGAACAGGATAAAACACAACAAATGTTGAAGATGAATTCCTCATTAGATGGGGAATTAAAAACTCCAATGGGGTCGTTATTTTCTGGACCCGAAGACTTACCAGAGGTGGCAATGACTGAAGCATTAGAGTCTCTAACGCCAAATCATGGCTCAATTATTGCAGTAGGAGATGTATCGGTTGCAACTTTGTTAGATATGGAAGTAGTTCCAGATATCGGGATAATCGATGGTATGACCAAACGTCAAGAGTTAGATGATTCGGAAAAAGTATCGACTGTGCAGTTTCAAAATCATCTGCACAATAACAATCCCCCAGGACATATATCACCATCAATGATAAGTTCAATCAAAGAGGCATTATCTAGTAACCAGAAGACATTAATCAATGTTGAAGGGGAAGAGGACTTAGCTCCAATCATAATTCATTGTTTAGCTCCGATTGGCACAGTAGTAATTTACGGCCAACCAAAGGTTGGTGTAGTCGTCCAAATCACTTCACTATCAGTAAAAGAAAGATGTCGAAATATATTATCCCAGTTTGAGGTGGTTAGTTGACTGGCTTGAATAGTCCACTAATTTCAATTACAGTATGTGTCAGAGACGGAGTAGATTGGGTAGATGGATGTCTTGAAGCGTTAAAAAATCAAACATATCGTCCACTTGAAATTATTGCAGTTGATGACGGGTCAAAAGATGGATCAACAGAAAGATTGCTTCAATGGCACGCGCCCAATGATGAAATCCCAACTAGGATTTTAACTCAAGATGCAAAAGGATTGTCAGCAGGCCGAAAGTTGGCTTTAGACAACAGTGAAGGTGAGTGGGTAGCAATTACCGATATAGATGTCCGCCCTTCACAAAATTGGATTTCAAATTTATTTAATGAGGCTGAGCCACTAAGCGAGGATGAAAAAATAGTAGCAGTTACTGGTCGAACAATATTCGAGCGAGCAAATGATCTTGTCAGTCACCTTCGTTCGGTAGAGATAGAATCAAAATATCGGTCCAGACCAAGAAGCACGAGTCTGGCTAACGGTCCCTGCTCGATGTTTCATCGTGAATCATTGCTCGAGATTGGCGGTTTTCATCCTAATTGGTATCATGCAGAGGATATGGAAGTCAGCTTGAAACTCATAGATAATGGTGGAACAATTGTTTATGCTCCCGAAGCAGTGGTCGCCCACGTTGCAGAATCTAGTAGAAAGCGCTTTCTTGCTAAACGTTTGAGAGATGCTCGAGCACACGTTAGGATTATGAGAAAATATCCAAAACGTCGGAGAAAAGGACCAGATTTAGATTTCATCGGCAGCTCTACAATGGTGCTCGCAGTATTACCATTATGGGTAATTGCAGTAACAAGTAGTCTACCATTTTTGTACTTATTTATGACCACCAATGATCGGAATTGGGACGAGATTGAAACATGGTGGCAGACTAATGTATTGCTGGTCTCCATATCAATGATTTTAATCCAAGAATTAATTCTTTGGCGCGGCCCTTTAGGTGTTGTCAATCGGAGTGCTCTGTTAACAAGTGAGGGTAACAGAATCTTGGTATATTTTGGACTGAAAAGTTTAATCCTGCAATGGAGTTTATCGTTATGGCGTGGCCTAATTCTTGGAATTATCGATGGAGTTCTAAAGAGAAACGGTCACGACTTCTAATTCAAGCCTTTATCTCTTCAGCCTCTGGTGAATTAGCTGAATAATTCAAAGCAAATCCAAAGGCCATTAGGCCAATAGTTACTGAATATACTCCTGGGTCAATCCAACCAGTAGCACAAATGCCGAAGTATAGATAGTTGACTACACCAAGCAATAAACACCATGCTCCGAGGGTTTTGAACCAACCACCAAGGTCTGGATCGGCAAGAGCCATCCAAATGTCATTGACAAAAATAGACTTCAACCATGTTTGAATACCACCATCTTGGCTGTTTATGGTCCTTAAACCAACTGCTGTAAGTCCACCACAAAGTGCGATAAATACCACATCTGAGATTACAATACTAGGTGCTGTTGTTAGATCTTCAAAAGCCTTGTTTGTCGCTTCGAAGGTGAATACTCCAGCCCAAGAAACCCGGTAGTTAGGGTGAACTTCACCCATCAAGTTGAGTACAGCTAGGAATAAACCCAACAGGCCAATTCCTACGAACCAGTTTGACATAGTTTTGGATGGGTTCAGAATCATCTGAACAAATCCTTGTTCCGTCTCGTTAACTTCGCTCATGCGCTGCCCACCTACCATGTGATTATAAGTACACCGAACCATAAAATAATCTCAAAATCACAATCGTGTTTGATATTTGTAGATATTATTGAACATTCCTTGTAACTCGGGTTCGGAGTTGGTCATTATTTCGCTTGGATTAATGTTTTGTGGGATGCAGGAATTAATCTCTTTCGAGCGTCCATAGCGTCCCTTGCTTATTGTTCTGGCAGTAATTAGACCCAGCATATCCAAATTAGAGATTAAACCAGAAACCCTTCTTTGTGTCAAAGCATTGGTACCTAAGTATCGGCATGCCTGAGAATAAATTGAATAAACTTCTCCGGTTTGAATATTTTTCAAACCGTTTCTTTCATTGATTAAAATTGATGCAAGAACGATTTTCTGTTGGTTCGGTAATTTTGCTATTACCGGAGTCATTTGGTCTGCTTCTATTTGATGCTGAGCAATTTTGACGTGACTTTGTTCTACTTTTTGAGAGCCTCCTAATTCTGCTTTCTCTGCAGATACTCTCAGTAAATCAAGAGCGCACCGAGCATCTCCATGTTCTTGCGCAGCTAGTGCAGCACACATCTCAATTACTCCATCTCCAAGAACATTTTCCTGTAGTGCGATATTGACTCTTTCTCTGAGGATATCTTGTAATTGTTGGGCGTCGTAAGGGTTGAAAATCACATCCAGTTGTCCAAGTCTAGATCTAACTCTGGGGTCTAGGAAATCGGTGAATTTTAAATCATTCGAAATACCAATAACGCAAGAACGTGCTTTCTTTAGCGATGAATTCAGGTTGGTTAGGTTGTATAACAAATCATCACCAGCCTTCTTAACAAGATGGTCAATTTCGTCAAGAACGATAACAAATACTCCTTCTCTAGAATCCATACGCTTTACTAATTCTCCAAATACTCGGTCAGTTGGCCATCCAGTGAATGGAATCTCGCCGATTTCATAATCTTCGAGCAATGAGTTTCCGATGTGACTTAATACTCGGTATTGAGTATCAATTTGACGGCAATTGACAATTATCGATTGAACTGGACGGTCTAATTGCTTACCCTTTTCTTCAAGTTGATTACAAACATAGTTGGTAACAGCTGTTTTACCTGCTCCAGTAACACCATACAATGTCATATTTGAGGGAATATGTCCTTTCAATGCTTCTACCAAGTTAAACGACAGAATTTCGATTTCATTTTTTCTGTGTGGTAGATTGTCTGGATGGTAATTATGGCGTAGGAATTCCTTATTGGAGAACAAAGTGTTCCGAGAGAGATAACCATCGAATATGTTCTCTGTCATCTCTTCATTCCTCTTTTAAGTCGGTAAATGCCCCTGAAGGCAAATGCGCGATGAACCTCCCAGTCCGAGTCCCCCTCATAAGTATGCCTTATGGATTTGATTTTCAATCCCTTTTTTGAGACAAATTTGGGTAAAATTTATTTCTACTATTTTTCGCCAACATGCCAAAAATTATCCCACGAAATAATTGTTCCATCCTCGACATGATAGACATTGTTGTGATGTTCTGGAAATACCTTTTCAGTTATTTTTTCAAAAGAAGAATTTGGTGAGTCGATGAAAGTATGAGTTATGATAAATTTTTTATCGGTATGTGTCTTACTTAAATTATCAATGTCCGATGGCTTGTGATGGTGTTCACTTGGTACCCATTCAGGAATAGCCATCTCGATAATGATTAAGTCAGTATCGGATATTGCATTGTATAATAATTTACACGGGCCAGAATCACCACTATGAACAAAATTTGCGCCGTCAGCCGAGGAAAATGCATAGCCAAATGGATCTACCGAATCATCGTGATTTACCGCAAATCTCTCCCACGACCATCCGTCTTCAGTTCTGCCATTGCTATCTTCTATCCATCTTACTTTTTTCAATATCTCTTTCATCGACCCAGGATAAGCAATCTCGCACAGTTGCTCAATACGCTGCCTAGCGCCAGGGGCAGCAACAATAGTTAACGGCTTAACCAGCTCACGGTCTGAGATATAGGTTCTTTCAAGCAGCAAAAAAGGTAGACCAAAAATATGGTCTGCATGTAGATGGGTGATGAATATAGTCTCTATATCACAAACTTTCACTCCATGCTGTCGTAGTGAAATTAAAGCCGTTGGCGGAGCATCTATGATGTGTCGCTTGTCAAACATAGCAAACGAGTGATGTCTACCGTTTGGCAGGAAGGCATTACCAGTGCCAAGCATCACTATTTGGTGCGCCATACTCACTCCTAGAATGCAATAGGTATTGTGTTAATCGGTTGAAAACTATACCAGTTCAGCCTCGGCTTGAAGGCATTTCCGAACCTTCAATTACCCCCGCCGGTAGGAGGCATTGCTCGTGATTGAGCAGTGGTGACTCTATGGCCGGTAATAATGATAATTCGTTAGCAATCCTCTTTGGTTCACAGACTGGTAATGCCGAAGAACTTGCCGATAGTACCAAGAAACTTGCAGACAAGGCGGGTCTTGACGCTAAAGTGTATGATATGGATGGATTTGGAGCAGCAAATTTCGC
>CAXHFO010000065.1:0-8189 GCA_964015895.1 uncultured Candidatus Poseidoniales archaeon | reverse complement strand
ATCCGGGAAAGACCTAATCTCTTACCTATTTCACTGGCTTTAGCAGGAGGTTGGGTGGCCAAATCGATAACCAGCAATGCTTGTTTTTCTTCTAGGCCAGCTTCGACTAGTTTTTCTATTAAATTTTCACTGTTAAGCAACTAATCACCTATTCTTTTTCTTTTGCTCTTTGAGTAAGATATTACATCGACGAATCTGATCTTTAGTTCGTTTTATCTCATCTTTGTTCAGGCCCCTTGGTATAGCCTGTTCAAAACATTTTACTGAATCCTGATAGCGCTCCATTTCAGCATAAGCTGTGCCCATGTTGTAGAGTGTTTTTCCACGAACATCCTCCGGTCTAATTAGCATTGCTTGGTGATATGATTCAACACAAGCAGGGTAATTCTCTAGATAATAGAAAGCATTACCTCGTCCATTTAGAATTCGAATAACCATTTCATCATCGTTAGAGAAAGAAGGCAAAGCCCTGTCAAAGCAAGATAATGCCTCTTGATATTTACCTGCCTCAATTAGTGCTACACCTTGATTGTACCATGATATGTCTTGATTTGCTATTGAATTAGAAGTGGGGTTCCTAAATTCTTCAGATACCAATGAATTATTTTTAACTTCCAATGCCGCTTTTGCCAAATCAACTTGTGGATTGGGTGCAGTTTCTTGAACCTCTGTGGTCGTTGGCTCGATTGGCCTAGATAGTACAGAATTGGCCTCTGACATTTCTTGTTCGGAAACTGGGCTGGTTGGAGCTTGTACTGGTGTAATATCACTAGACTGCGGTGGCATTTCTGCAGTGTTGGTATCTGATAGTTGTGCCTGTTCTTGAATGCTGGAATTGCTTTGATTTTGTCCATCGATTTCATTGGCTTTTAGACTGCATTTTTCTGCTGTGCTAGTATCACCTGCAGCGTACAAAGCCTTTGATAATCCACGCCACATTTCAGCATCATTCCGATTTGTCTGTATCATAGTTTTCCATATCTTTACCGATTCCATATGATTATTGGTCATTGTATATGCTCTAGCATGTAAAACAGTTTCACCAGAACCAAGTAACTCTAATGCTGTAGTCGCTAATTCTGGACCTTCTGGTAATGTTGGTGGTAGTCCAGATTGTGATTCTAATACTCTTGATTCGCCTTCCGCTAGTTCAACCAAAGTTGTAGCTAGCTCCTGTCTGATTGGATTTTCTGGTTCTGCTGCTACTATAACCGTGGCAGCTGATAAATATGCTTGAGGATCTTTTAATTCCATAGCAAGAGGGGCCCATTTTATTGCGGCTTTTATATAATTAGGGTCTTCTCTAATTGCATTAGCATAGCACACTGCAGCTTCTTCGAGTAAACCTTTTCTTTGTTTTAATGATCCTAGATTATACCATCCTTTTGGATTTGAAGGATCTAATTTTTGTGCATGTTCAATTGCTGAAATTGCGTGATCTTCTAAATCCAATCTCGCCATAGCCCCTCCAGCGATCAACCAAGAAGGTGCGTGTTTAGCAGCTTCCTTTTTCAAATGGGGTTTTAAAATCTCCAGTGCTTTTTTGGCATCACCAGACTTTATTGCTTCGGTGGCTTCATCTACCAATTTATCGAGGTTTATTTCATCTTTAATTTCTACATTTACTGGAACAACCGGTAGATCTGGAATAGATTCTAGCACCGGTTGGGAAACTTCTATTCGTTCTTGAATATCATCTGTGGCTACAACAACTTCCGCCGCAGATCTTAATTCATCGATGTCCAGTTTTTCGTTTTGGTCTTCATCGTGATATACCGCTTCTTCAAGCAGTGCATTAACATCTGTTAAGCCAGTTTCTGAGATTACTGTATCTACGTCATCCTGTTGATATTGTTCAATTAACTCTACAGTTTCCATGCTATCGATAGACTTTGTTTGTTCACTACCCTTACATCGACTTTTAACCTCGAGAATTGATGGGTGCCCAGGATAAAATTCTAATGCCTTCTTTGACATTAAATACGCTCCCGATTGGTCACCAATTCTTTCCAGCAAAATACACAAATTAGCCGTTGCTGGCGCATGGTTAGGATTCACGTCCAAACAAATTTGGAATGCCTGCCTTGCTCCTCTTGCATCTTGTTGCGCTTCGAGGAGTACACCTCTATTGAACCAAGCCATATCAGAAGATGGGTCCAATGATATTGCTTTATTAAATGCTGAAAGAGCCGCTTTTGAATCTCCACTACGAGAAGCTTCTTCACCCATAATTAACAGAGCCTCGACTTGATTATCGACACTATTCTCAGCGTTTTCTTCCAGTACCGGGGTGTCTTGGTTCATAAGCCTCAAACCACAGGGCTAAGCACTAAATCATAAGGCTTACTTATTCTTGTACTGACAAACACTTACATTCAATAACCCTGTTAACGTCGAAGGAACATGGCAAATAAGGCGATTAAGGTTCTTGGACTTAGTGGAGAATACCGACCCACCTCAAAGTGTGGGATGTTGGTAAATTTAGCGTTAGACATTGCTAAGGAAAACGGCGCAGAAGTCCATTTTTGGGATTTAGATGTAAAGCCTTTGCCGATAGTTGGTGAAGAAGGTTGCTGGGATAATGCCAACGTCAAAGAGTTCCAAAAACTTGCCACTGAAATGGATGCTTTTTTAGTGGCATCTCCTGAATATCATGGAACAATGTCAGGGGCCATGAAAAATACCTTTGATTGGCTTTACTCAAAACATGTTTCTGGTAAGGTCTTTGGACTTATGTCTACCTTAGGGGGTGTAACTAATTCTGGTACTCTAAACCATATGAGGATAATGCTCAGGTGGATACATGGTTGGCCCGTCCCCGAACAGTTAGCAATAGGTAATGTGAAAGAAGCATTTGATGAGCACGGCAAATTAGTTGATCCCAAAATTGTCGACCGCTTAGAAAGCGTCGTACTATCGACTCTTGAAAATGCAAAAAAATTATCTTGAAGGTGTTTGATTGATCACTCCGCGTTTTGATGATGAATTTGGCGCAACATACATCCTAATTGAGCCAGGTAGTTTTCAAATGGGTGATTCTGTAGGTGACGGTTTAGCAAGGGAACTACCGGTTCACACTGTAGAAATTTCCAATCCCTTCTTTATTGGTCAAAGACCGGTGACTCAGATTCATTGGTCCTCTGTAATGGAAACTAATCCGGCAAAATTCCAAGAAGGTTGGAGTTCAGGTTTAAGGCCTGTAGAGAAGATATCTAGAGAAGATTGTTTAGATTTTATTGAACGACTAAATGAACTTCATATTGGTATTGAACGTCTCTCACTACTTGGCAAATGGCGTCTTCCAACAGAAGCTGAATGGGAATACTGTGCTAAATCTTCGACTGAAACCAAATGGAGTTTTGGAAATTTTGATGGAGATCTTGATGATTACGGTTGGCATGCAGGAAACTCAGGTGCGTCAACCAGAGAAGTTGGATTGAAAAAATCCAATAATTGGGATTTGTATGATATGTATGGATTGGTATCTGAATGGTGTGCTGATAATTATCGAAAAGATTTTTCAATAAAATCTTCTCAGTATCCTTATTACGACGGTAGTGATATATTTTGTCACAGAGGTGGTAGTTGGTTTACTGAAAGTGATTCAACAAGAAGTTCTTCTAGGGGTTACTCGCAAGGTACAAAATTAAGCGATGGTATTGGGCTTAGATTAGTTTGGGAACCTGATTAAATTATTCTTCAGCAGTTGTTATTCCTAATTCATTATCTAGAGGTTTCAATGTTTGATTGTTAGGGGTTATACCAGAATTAATAGCCCATTTTCCAGTAAACGGCTCGTTTAACAGAGTCATCAGGTTTTTACTTTTCAATAAATTTATTCCTGCTGCAGTTCTGTCAATTACTGGAGAAATATCCTCATGATATAATGAGTCCAAAACTGTGCAAACTTGTTGGAAATTTCTAGTACCATCGCATAACTGCCACAGCATACTATTTTTCACATCAAGAGGTCTCCTAACCTCTTTTGGCGCCCTAAACAACTTGGCCATTATTCGTTCAATTCTGTTAAACCTCTTTTCTATCCTTAGAACTACAGATTTACCATTGATTCCTCTAATATTTGGATGGACTCCTTCGCTCCCATAAAAACCCCACCAAACCGGTAGCCTGCATGGATATAATCCTGCAAATTCATGTTCATCTAAACCATGTATTGTCATAATATCACATCAAAAATCTTTCAAAGTCCAAATTAGCATGGTAATCATTGCTATAACACCGATATATGCTGAAAATTTTGTCATCTCAACTTTTGTGGAAAAATTTCTCAAGTACCAGGTAGTTACTCCAAATACGGCAATTATCAACCATAAGGCATACCAAAGCGCAGGATAGTCAGCCACATCATTGCCTATTGGTCATTTCTAAATACTGTTGCCCATAATATTTCCACTGTTCCATAGTCCAACCTTGTGGTAATCCATTTTCGGGTAATGGCGGTGACGTTTCTGTAGTTGAATCTTGAGATGTATCGAGAGCAATATTTTGAGTGGTTATCGGTGGTCCAGAAATAGGCGGTCCATTTTTTGGCTTATTGTCTGTATAATCATCTTCTCTATCTCTTAACCTGTTTATTGTGAACATCAAGCCAGCGATTAATATTAGTACTAACATACCTATACCACCTATTAATGGTAATGAAATCGATGTAGATTCAGTAGTTTTTTCAGGGAAACTGTAAGGGATCGAATTTTGACTTAGTTCGTTGCCATTTGTATCAGTGACTGTAACGGAGATTTCATCCTCCAAAACCATACCATCATTAAGAACTTCACAATAAACAGATGAGGTGCGTATTATCGAGACAGTGAATGGTGATTGAATTGTTATTCCACTATCATTTACTAATTTTGATTGGCATAATAAATTCCAATTCTCTGGATTTTCAAAGTCAATAGTTAGTGTCTCATCAGCAGTTGATTCAATGGTATTATTTATCCATAACTGGCCGTAATCATCAACTAATTTATTAGCTGAGTAACCATATTCTGTAGAGATTTTCCTAACATGGTTTACTATCAGGTCAACAGTTTGTGACTTAGTTATAATTCCGCTATCGACGTACTGGATTTCAAACAGTATCGAGATGGTAGAATCAATTGGAATATCTTGTGGCAAAACAATATCCATACCCAATACTCTAGATGAATTCTTTGCTAGTGTAATCGTATGAAAAACATCTAATTCAAAGGTAATACCAATCGTACCTATTGTGAAATATGATTCTATTGGCGCAGAATAATCCTGCGAATTTACTTGAGCCCTTATCTGTACTTCACCCTCATCGACGTTGCCTAAGTTGAAAATATATGACTCTAATTTTGTACTATTACCTACACCGATGTAGATTGGAGAGTCCTGACTCGACAACATAATATTTCTAACTGTGCCGGTAAATAAATCTGCTATTACTTCATTATTGTCGTTGTTAGTGTCTTCACTATTTCCTATTACACTGGCAGAGATGGATATAGAAAATTGTCTATTTGGTTCTACTCCTGCTGGGACTTCGATTTTTAATTGGACATATTGTACGTAATCTAGTTCAGAGCGCTCAGATAATTGAATATTCATTAAGATTTGACCAAATTCATCCTCCAGCCACCAATTCCAAGAGCTTGGTATATTTGCTAAATTTATATTGGATGTAACAGCTCCATTCCCTAAATTTTCAACCTGTAGATTAAAGGTATTTACAATTCCTGGAATCAAAGACTCTGGGGAGTTGGTTAACTGTATACTAATATCGTCTACTTGGTTTATTGCCAAATTATCGTAGGTTTGCGATTGATAAGTTTGCCCGCTTCTCAAAGAATTGATTTCAGCTATTATTCCTGGGCAATTGTCACCAAATTGTGCAGATTCCGGGGATTGTAATGTGACTATGAAAGTACCACTTGAATTAGAATTTAAGTAAATCTGCTCCGGTACAATGCTTACTAGATTCCAATCACTAATGCCCATTATATCGAGATTAGTTGAAAATATATCTTGCACAGAAGCATTATTGGTTATTTCAAAACCTATACTTACTAATTCGCCAGGATTTACCGACCACGGCATGTTTAGATAAGAATCTTGTATGGATACCGATGCATCACTCACCATACTTGCTGTTACGGTTACATCCAAAGTATCACTTCTTGAAGTATCGTTTTGAGAGTATGCATTAATTTGAAAAATTCCTATGGAATCTGGAATTGCATCATTTGCAACGGTATATGTCAATAAAATTTGGGTTAAACTTCCGGGTTGGATATATATCGAACTTGGCTGATTCCACGCAAATGCCACACTCCATCCTATCGGTAGGTTTTGATAACTCAATGAGAGGTCAAAAACATCACTTGCTCCACCTACATTGTTTAGATAAACACTGTATGTACAAGTATTTCCGGGTGCGCAACGCGGAGATGCAGAACTTTCAGAAAATTCCGGAATTCGATCAGGCTCTACCTCCAGTTGTAAATTTACAGAATCACTAATAGTTCCGTGAATTACGCTTGATAATTTGACTTCAATTGGATAAAAACCAGCCGCTTCACCAATTTTTGGTTGATAATTTAATTCAATGATTTTTGTTTCCCCTTTTTGGACTAATACTCCATTATCTTCGCTTATACTTACTCCACTTTGGTGAGAAAAATAGTACTGCCATTCCGCTGGAAGGTTCAGTAATGATGGAGTAAACACTTCTGAAATATTACCAGTATTAGTCAATTGTAAAGTAGCCTTGCCCCAAGATTCGGGTACCGTCTTTGTTACTGACAATCCTGATACTGTTATATCAAATTCAGTTGATTTTGCTTCTTGATCATAGACAATTACTATGTCATCCATCCAATAACCAATGTCATTGTTTACCGAGTCACTTGTGAATGAAAACTTATATTGCGAATTACTATGAAATAATTGCGAACTTGTTGGCACCAAAGGAGAATACGCTCCAGCATGATTTAACGACCAAGTATTCCAATCCGCCCCATCGACAAATGAATTATCTATTGTACCAGTAATACTGGCTAATTCGACCCATCCATTATTTTGGTTCTTACTGTAAAGCCTTACATAATCACCACTTGCCATACTACCAGTGTAAAAAAATGTAATGCCATTAGTTCTTGTCGGGTTTGGAATTGCATCGGACATATCTAGTATTGGAGTAATTAAATCGCTATTAGCATTAGCAGAATAGGTTGATGCTTGCCCGTTGCCGTAATGGCATGCTGAGCCTTCTGAGAGGAATGTATCAGTATTTTCTGCCCATCCAACTCCAGTAGTCCACGAAATCAAATCATTACAATTGTAATATTTACTGGCAACTGTAAATGTACTTGTGTAAACATCGTTGGATGGGTTGTCATCTATCGTAGATGATTTTGGAGTGACAACTATACTGTGATTTCCGGAATATTCAGGAGTAAACTTGACTGTTGAAGTAATTTCAGACCCAGCTCTCAGTGTACCTATTGTATTGGTAATATTGTTAAGATTAAAATCAATGTATTCGTTATGGATAATCAGAATATTAATTTCTACATTACCTGCATCGACTGTGCCAATATTAGACAAAAAGACTGTTAATTCTATCTCTACATCCTTGACAGCATCAATAACATATAATGACTCAGGTTTATTGAAATTGGCTATTGGATAGTTAGACGAGAACATTTGATATTTATTCCGATCATTTAAGTCTGGATAAGAGTAGTCTACATCCGTCACTGATAAATCTACACCCGTAGCCTTCGGACTTACTTCGTGTACCGTTTGACTCGGTAATACTGAATTATTAATTGGCATGGCGTGCACTGAAATTAATACAACTAAGATTAATGCAGTGTAGTTTTTCATGTGCGGCTCGAATTAGTCACAGTATGTAATCTATATGAGTTAATTGGCTTGCTCGGATTTATCTATTGATACATCGACATTATCCTCTGCCTGCTGCAATTTTAATTCGGCTTTCCGCTCTTTAGCCTGCGCCGCAAAATAGACAGTAAATGATGGGATAAGAATCATAGAAAAGCAACCAATTACCGCGGCTAATGCCCACAAGAATTCCGTACCTGCATCAATGGAAAAAACCTCTATGTAATCAAAATCTTCGTTGACTGTTTCTAGTTCAATATTAGGTGATGTTGTTCGATCGCCAATTTCAATAATCT
>CAXHFO010000064.1:0-8221 GCA_964015895.1 uncultured Candidatus Poseidoniales archaeon | reverse complement strand
CAATATAAAGCGGTGTTTACAGTCACGCTGGAAAATAAACACTACATTATAACCAAATCGAATTAACAGAGGTCTATGGAAAGCGGAACCATTGACCCAATGCAAATTGAAGCTGACGCATTTTTACCGACCGAATATGGAAATTTTAGAATCCGTGTTATGGTCGACGAAAATGGATCAGAACATACCCTACTATCAGTGGGGTTAGACGACCGAACAACAACACCCTTGATCAGGATTCATTCAGAATGTTTGACAGGCGATGCCTTCACTTCATTGAAGTGTGATTGTGGCCCCCAACTAAAAGCATCGATGCAAAAGGTGCAAGAAGAGGGCTGCGGTGCAATAGTGTACATGCGCCAGGAAGGCAGGGGAATTGGCTTGAATGAAAAAATCAAGGCATACTCGTTACAAGATTTAGGGTATGATACCCTTGATGCCAACACAATTCTAAACCACCCCGCCGATGCAAGAGATTATTCTTTTTGCGCCGAGATGCTCAAGCGGGTAGGTGTTACTAAGGTTAGACTGATGACCAATAACCCACTCAAAATAAAGGGTATGGTAGAAAACGGGATTACCATCGAAACTAGAATCTCTCACATCGAAGGGATTGGCTCTTTTAATGAAGGTTACCTTTCTACCAAAGCAAAAAGGATGGGCCACATCCTCCCATTCGTTTTTAATGGATAGAATTGCTGCGTATAAATCGAGGTAGCATAATGTCGAAGCAACTAATTGGTCAAACAGCCCCCAATTTCACTCTACAGTCCAGTACTGGTGAAAGCATATCTCTTGCAGATTATGACAACAAGTGGAAAGTTTTGTTTTTCTATGCAAAAGATGGATCTCCTACATGCAAGCGTGGATGCCTAAATTTTAAAGAGCAATACGAACTATTTCAATCGTTAACACCTCCTGTTGAAATTATCGGCATTAGCGAGGATTCTGTTGAGGACCATCGAAGATTTAAGGAAGAGTTGGATTTACCTTTCCCTCTACTTAGCGACCCGGAAAGAGAGGTTTCAGAAGCTTATGGAGTCCCTCTATTTCTAGGAAAATTCCCAGGTAAATCATCATTCTTGGTTGGTCCAGATAGGGAGATTCACTACTGTTACGACTGGTTGTTTAGACCCCGAAGGCACGTTGCTAAAATTTTGAATACCTTGAGTGAGTTATCTTCAGATGGTGAGTGAATGGACTGGGTAGAATTATTCGAAGAAGCAGGCCTAACAGATAGAGAGGCTAAATCCCTAGTGCTTTTGTCATCCTCAAAGGAACTGAAAGCTAGTGATTTAGCAAAAAAACTTGGCACAAATAGACTTGATGCATATAACTCGCTATCAAGGCTGACGCAAATAGGTTTAGTTAACGTTACAGCGGACAGGCCAATGAAGTTCTCATGCTCTTCTCTACCAGTATTATTCAAAAAACTTATCAAAAATCAAAAATCAAGAATTGACCGCACAACAAAAGCATTTGAAAAAATCATGTCAGGTGCAACAGATGATGCGCTTGAAAATGAAGCACAGCAGGGTGACGCTAGTGCTAAATTCGCCGTATTGAAGGGCCGAGACCACATACAGAAGCGAATTGGAGAACTATCAAACGAAGCAGATGGTCAATTAGTTCTCTTCCTCGGGAAGTATGGAATCCTACACATGTGCCGATCACCGTCCATCGACGAAGTCAACTCAGCCGCTGAGCGTGGAGTAATAATCAAAGTTCTTGCACAGTTGGACAAAAGAACTGTGAAGTTCTTTGATCAATTACATGACTCGATAGAAATTCGTCACTCAGATGAAGTTAACTCGTTAGGTGTCTTGAAAGACCAAAGCGACGTTATCCAGTTTTTGTTTGTTGAACAAAATCCTGTCGGGAGAGGGCGAGAGGATGCTGCATTGGTGGTATCATCTGAAGTCTTCGCTGCTTCACATTACGAATTCATGATGGCAATTTGGAATCGTGCTGTTGATTTCAACAGCGCTAAGAAACGATTTACTGAAGAGAGAATTGTTGACCCTTTAAGACTGACCGTCGGCGAAGGTTCGTTCTTGGAACAATTTAGAGATGCATTAGACTTTAGTGGTGAATTGCCTGATGAAGACACGCCATTCAATCCCGAATCGTTTTTAGCATCCAGTAACGAAATAAATCAAGCAAGAGCAGCTTTACAAGACGGAACAGTGTTCAGTCTACATCAACTTGGCATTGATATCAAAACAATGCTAAGACAAGTTGGTCACCGAATTGGCGAAGAACTAGCCTTCAGCCTTCGTAATATTGAGGGGCATGTCGAATTCCTCAGCGAATTAATGGATTGGTGGGAACATGCAGGACTAGGAGAACTTGAATATGACACAGTTCCATTCTTCCACATTAAAGTAAATTTGACTCATCCGCCGGTAGAAAAAGCCGACGTACTGCCTCTTTGGGAGTTAGACGATGGAATTCTTGAAGGTGCTTTAGGTTCAAGATATCCAGAGGATAGTAACGTAAGAATTAGACGAGAAACCGCTCAAGGTGAAGATGAACTATGGCGCTACACCCTTATTTTTATCGATGATAGCGAAGACTGAACCATACACGGTTTGATAAACCCAAAGCATGGTTTGACAATCATGCGAATGCTGACTTTCTTTAGGTTCATGCGCCAAATTATGCGTAAAGGACCGGCTGATTTGGACTGGATCCAAAAGCAAGGATTGATGGCGGTAAAACTCGCTCAAATTTTTGCACTTAGGCCAGATTTACTGGGAGAAGATAAATGCAAACAACTTCAACAACTATACCAACATGCAGCATCTATTCCTCAAGAAGATTGGGAATCGACTCTAAAAAGCAAAGCAATTCCAAACTTTTTTGACAAATTCAAATCTATCGAAGAAAAGCCCTTGGCAGCAGCATCAGTTGGACAGGTTCATCGGGCAGTACTACTCAATGGCGACCAAGTAGTGATTAAATTCGTCAAGCAGGCAAATGCTGTCAAATTTCGCAAAGAGGTAGACCGAATGAGGTCATGGTTACGTATTTTCTTATTATTATCGCCAAGGTTGAGAAAAGTTGGTAATCCAATGGCTTTGTTAAATCACGTCGCAGATTATACTACCAGAGAACTTGACTTGCGTAATGAGATTTTAGGCGCTAATGAATTGGCCAAAATTCAACAGGATATCTCGAAAGATTTTCCAACACCTTTGCTTAGATTTCCTGAATATTATCCCGAGATATCAAATGAAAATGTTCTTGTTTCTGAATTCATTGAAGGAATGTCCTTAGAAGAGGGTATTGAAAACAAATCTTTGAAGTGGGAAACTCTGTTAGAATTGTTTAGAATTCATGGCGCATATCTATTTGGCATTGGGACATTTCACGGTGATCTTCATCCAGGTAACTGCATAATCGATAAAGAAGGCAAATTTGTGTTCATAGACAACGGTGCTATTTGCCATGCCCCAGAATTTGTCAACCGGTCACTATTCAATTTCTTTGAACATCTATCCAAACAAGAATTAGATGAGGCTTTCATTGCGCTGCTTGACATGACAAACAAGAAGCCAACCGGTAAAAAGATGCAAAAATACATGAGTAGAATGAGCGAAATTTATATGGATTTTGAAAAGAAACCAGTCGGTGAGCAAAGCCTGACTAGAGTTATGATGCAAACCGTGCGAGCGGCTGTTGAATTGGCCAATGCTGAGTTTGGAGAAGAGGCATTCCCGATAATCAGAGCCTTGATGTATTTAGACGGCTTAGTAATTAGAACCCACCCAGATGCTCTGTTGATTAAATCGATGGGTCCATACCTAGACGAGTTCAAATTTAAATTAGGTCTTGACACAGCCTCTGCTTGAGTGGTCCAATGAGTGAGAGAATCGCAGTAATTGGTGCCGGCATCTCTGGCCTTTACTGTTCATACCTGTTGGAGAAACAAGGCTATCAAGTTGACCTGTTTGAAAAATCCTCCAAAATTGGTGGTCGAATGGCTACTGTAGAGAAGTCGGGTTTTATTCTTGACTATGGTTTTCATGTACTACAAACAGGGTATCCATTAGCGAGTTCAGTTTTTGATTATCAAGCGATGAATTGCCAGCCATTCCAACCAGGTGCACTGGTGATTGAACCCCGTCCAAAGAAATCAAAAATTTGGTGTTTTGCCGACCCGTTTCGCCGTCCCATAACAGGAATAAAAGGTGCGATTAATGTTTTCACATCACCATTTAATTTGCTTAGAGTTGGATTATTACGTTGGCACATTATGCGAACTAAAGACCAAGATATCTTTTCCCAAACTGGACAAAGCACCCAAGAATTTTTACTTTCAAGGGGTTTTTCACAGTCATTTATCGACAGATTTTTTTTACCTCTTTTTGGCGGTATATTTCTTGAATCAAGCTTAAGAACCGACGCTCGAATGTTCAAATTTGTGTTTAAGAATATGTCCAGAGGAGATATGGTTTTACCCAAGCAAGGTATTTCTGCTGTGCCAAAGTATTTGTTTAACAAATTAGAGCATACCAAACTAACTCTTAGTGCAGATGTTAAAATAATCAGTGATCGGGAAATAACGGTTGGCGGAAAAGTGCAGAAATATTCCCGTGTGATAAAAGCCTTTGAAGAGTCTGCAGGAAAGATAACTAGATCGGTATGGACCGTACATTTTTGTGCCCCGAAATCTCCTATCAAGGGCAAATACATTATGCTGAATTCTAATGTTAAGACTCAAAATAAATTAATTTCACATTTAGCTGTGCCTTCAGACATTCAACCAAGTTACGCACCAGTGGACAAGTCATTGATTACCGTGACAATTGTCGGCGAGCACGCAGAAAAAAAGGGAATAAATAGCAAAGAACAGATAGCAAGTTCAGTTGTTGAAGAATTAATCGAATGGTTTGGTGGAGAAGTAGAGTCATGGGACATTCTCGACATCCAGCATATTACCGCCGCTCTGCCTGAACTATCTGCTAGCGATTTTGAAACGATTGATTTGAAAAACCACAACCTTGAATGTGGAGACCACACTTATCATGGTAGTGTTGAAGGTGCGCTTCTATCTGCGGTAAAATTGGTAAAAAATCTGTGATTAAACGCCGCATAGAAGGTTGATTATTCATCCATATGTCACGGAATTAAACTCTTCTTTATATGTCAGTCTGATTACACTCGCAACATGCAAGCCAAGGCTAAACCTACAACCATAATTGTCGGCGCTGGACCCGGTGGACTAGCAAGTGCAATGCTTCTAGCTTACTCGGGAGTCGATGTAACAGTAATCGAAAAAGAAGACGCAGTTGGTGGCAGAACCAAATTAGTGCACAAAGATGGATTTACCTACGATCGTGGGCCGACCTTCTTCCACTACCCAGAAGTAATCGAGCAAATTTTCCAAGCTGTTGGATTAGATGCCCACAAGGAATTAGAACTCATGCCGCTGATTGACCCATCATACCGTTTGGTATTTGGCGCAGGAGGACACATCAATGCTACTAGTAACCTAGACATGATGACCGAAAGAATCCGTGAACTATCTGGTGATAAAAACGCCCGCGGATTCGAAAAGTATGTCAAAGACAATCGCCAAAAATTGAACTTGTCTAAACAATGTCTACAAACACCGTGGACAGGCCCCTCCAATCTGTTCACAAGAAGAGCCCTACGAGTTGCTAAGGTACTGAAGCCATGGGCGTCAGTAGCAAGCGACTTGCGGAAGAACTTCGATGACGAGAGAATTCGTTTAGCCATGTCTTTTCAAACAAAATATCTCGGTATGAGTCCATTCCACGCACCTTCCTTATTCACGATTTTAGCCTTCTTAGAGTATGAACACGGTATATTCCATGCTAAAGGTGGACTTGGTTCAATCACTCCTAAACTGGCAAAGATTGCAGAAGGTTTCGGCGCTAAAATTAGAACTTCAACACCTGTTAAAGAACTGATTTATGAAGGAAAAAACGTAATCGGTGTTAAGCTAGAAGACGAGACTATCTATGCAGATAAAGTAGTGGTAAATGCAGATTTTGCTCACGCTATGACCACTTTAGTGCCTGATGAAAAGCGTAAGAAATGGTCAAACAAGAAACTGGAGAAGAAAGGTTACTCTTGCTCCACTTACATGCTTTATCTTGGCATGGATAAAACCTATCCAGATCTGCCTCACCACCAAATATATGCGTCTCAAAGATACGAAGAGAACCTCAACGACATCACCAATCACAAAATCACTTGGGACGACCCATCTATGTATGTGCAAAATGCCTGTGTCACCGACCCAGACATGGCACCTGAAGGTTGTTCCACTCTGTATGTTTTAGTTCCGGTACCAAACCAACATGAATCGATAAATTGGGACGACATAAAAGACGAATACCGCGATATAGTAATCAAGCAAATGGCAAAGTTAGGCTATGATGATGTTGCAGATCACATTGTATCAGAAACAATCCTTACTCCAGATGATTGGGGCGCTTCCGATATTTACCGAGGCGCTGTGTTTAACTTGACACATAATCTCGGCCAGATGCTGTGGAGAAGGCCTCAAAACAGATTTGAAGAGGCTAACAATTTGTACATCGTTGGCGGCGGTACTCACCCTGGCAGTGGCCTACCGACTATTTTTGAAAGTGCAAGAATCAGCAGTAAGCTGATTTGTGCTGATCTAGGCCTAGACCCTGATTGGAATGGAGTCAGTAACTGGTTCCAAGAGGTTAAGAAACCAAAAGTAAAGGCTAACAAGTCCGTTTCAGCAAACCGAAACCAAGCTACTGGTGAAGGTCATGCAGCCTAAAATTCTAACAATTTTGCTTTGTTTGACCATCGTTGTGTGTGGCTGTACAGCACCAATTGAAGAATCAATACAGACCGAGGTTCCCTTGCAATTGTCATTTACTGCTGACACCTTAGAGCGACCCGAAGACGGTGGATTAGTATTTGATTTGAAAGAAGAATTAGCTTCCAAACCAGTGTTGATGCTTTGGATTGCAGCAGGATGCTCAGGGTGTCATGATTGGACCAACATGTTGCGCGAATCAATTAGTAATGGCAGCATCAATACTTCTTCAGTTTCCGTTATCAGCATGCACAGATGGTCAGAGGTTGAATCACCTGCAGCGGTGATGAAGGCATTTGGCAATGATGATAACGATTCTTATTATACTCCGTGGCCAATTATTCTGCCGAATGAATCAAGCATATTAACAGATTTTGAAACCGGAGAGAATACGCAGTTTTCGGTAGTTGAAGGCTTTGGCAATCCAGTTACGCCAACCGTGCAATTAATTGGCCAAGATGGCATAAAAATGTGGCAATCAAAATCATACTGGGCAAACTTCACTATGGTACAAGAAGCGATGGATATAGTAGACAAAATAGCGATTTGAAAACCAGTATGAAATAATCAACCTCAAAGACTGTGCGCGTTATGCATAGGATGGTCGCCCCCCTGGGTGAAGGCTGTGAGAACTTTGGGTGAAGGAATAAAACTGCCTGTAATCAACGGACTGGGTCGTACCAACCGTATCGATAAATGGTGGACTCAGCCATTAGCGATGGGCTTTGCATTAACATTCGCACTAATCTATACTTTTTGGCGATTATTCTTACACGATACTGGTATCTCATACAATTTAGATGGGAGTACTGTTATGTCTCCAATCTTTTCTCCTAACGTTCTAGAATGGGATTTATTTGGCCTATCCGCTTGGGACCATCCGCATTGGGTCAATGCAGCAATCCTTGTTTTGTGGATTCCATTTGGATTTAGAGGTACTTGCTATTACATGCGCAGAGTCTACTACAGGACTTTCTTTGCCAGCCCGACAGCCTGTTGGGTAGACGAGCCAGATATTAACAAGAAACTTGGGTACAAAGGTGAAAAGCGCGTATTTATTCTCAACAACTTACACCGATATTTCCTCTATGCTGCGATGATTATTATCGCAATCAAGTGGTGGGATGTTACTCATACTCTAACTTTTGAAGGTGGCCAATATGGTTTCTCAATCGGTACCTTCATCATGGGTATAGAGGCATTTTTATTGTCGATGTATGTCACATCCTGTCACGCTCTAAGACATCTTGCAGGCGGTGCACTAGATCGATGGACTACCGGAATTAGCAAAATACGTGGCAGGATTTTTGACAAATTAAGCATTGCAAATCGTTCTCATGGTTTCTGGTTTTGGACATCTCTTGCATTCGTTTTTGTTGGTGATTTATGGGT
>CAXHFO010000063.1:0-8336 GCA_964015895.1 uncultured Candidatus Poseidoniales archaeon | reverse complement strand
ATAAATTAACCGATTAATGGAATTATTCTACTGTTAATATTTCTGGGCCACCTGCAGTGACATATGTAGTGTGTTCAAATTGGCAGATATTACCACCATCTGCACAAGCGAGAACATGATATGTTTCTAGGAACCTGATGCTAATTAATTTCTTAACTAGTGCGTTCCATTTACTTTGCCTACTAGCCTCATCCGCCTCAGGGAACGGCTTCTCCAACATTGGAAACGCCCAGCGTTCAGCAAATGGCAAGGTCGAATATCGCTCTTCTAAGTTACGGGCTAATTGAGCACCTAGTGGTTTTAATTGACCTTTTGACCTAGCTTTTCGCGAGGTAGTAATCCCGGTCAAACGGTAAATATTGGAAGAATTTGGTTTGCCAATATTTTTGATCATTCCGCTACTACCTGTGGTATTAAATGGTTCAATAGCATACACTCCACCCTCTTCCACGACTCCTTTGAATCCCCGGTTATCAGGTCCACACGCATAAGATGGTACAGAAACACCAGAGTGTAATTCCCACGGCTTTAGTTGATGGCCACATAAATTTCGAATTGGTTGAAATCCAGCATCAATTGAAGGTTGAGCAGCTGCAGCTCCAACTTTGTACCATGGAGTCCCGGGGTGCAACATTTCTATTGCCGCATCTCGGGCTTCTTTTGCCGCTTTAATCTGTTCAGTGTGGTTATTTGTATTGCCTACTTCGATAGTTAAGGCATTATCTCCAATATGGCCTTTGATATGTACACCATAATCTATCTTGACGCAATCACCCTTCTGTAATACCATATCTCCATCCCATTCTTCAACAGGCGATACGTTGTGGTCTGTAGTGAAATGTGCTGCGATATCATTCACTGCAATTGTTCCAGGAAATGCGGGTTTTCCGCCGTGTCTATGGATGTATCTTTCTGCTGCTTCGATGGTCTCATGCATTGTCGCTCCGGGAACTATTTTTTCTTTCATTGCTTCTAGAGTTCTTCTGGCAACGTGACCAGCGTCCTTCCAATACTTCAATGCTAATTCCTCATCCATGTCTCCACGTCAGTTCTAGGTACCACGCCCTCTCTCATAATAGTTACCGTATAATCACTATAATTGACCTTAGATTTCTCGACGGACAAGATAGTGCTTGGTACTCCTCCGGGGCATTTTCCAGCAATAGTTGATTTCTCATCAAGTTCTAGTGCCTTTGCTGCAAGTGTTGTACTATACATGGGCTCAACACCACTATGGTTCGCACTAGTGGCGGTGATCGGGCCAATTTCTTTCACCAGTGCAAGGCCACGCTCATCAGACAAAACTCTAACTGCGACTCTATTGCCTCCTAATCGATCATCAAGAGTTTTTATTGCATCAAGAATCAAGGTGATACTACCTTTAGGAAAAGCATCAAGAATTTCACGAGCAATTTGGGGCACGTATACTAGTTGTTCTGCTTGCTCTAATGAGGCAACACCTAGGCTTACTGGTTGAGACCTAGGTCGGTTTTTTATCCGATATAAATTATCTAAAGCATCACTATTAGGCAAGCAACCAAGCCCAGGTAGCGTTGAGGTAGGGTATATTACAACGCCGTTGGAGCGTAAGTTCGCAATGACCTCTTTGGGTATTTTAGTCAAGTTATTCACCACTAAGAATTAGCCCACGTCTCAACATGTAATTTTGCTACCTCGGCAGCTAATTCCTTATCCTCTGTCTTTACCAATAATTTTCCGCTTGGATAGAGTGTTAGGTCACAGGGTCCAAAAAATGTCCAGCATAATCTCGTTCTAATGCCTACTTCATATCCAGCATTTTCAATGATGGTGCCAACCGTTTCCAAATCGATTGAATCAATATTTTCAGGGACTATTTGCCAAGCTGCTTTGTTGCCGCACAATTCCATAACAAATCCGTCAGCCATTATTTCACCTACATTGGTGGCCTAGTTGGCTTTTTCGATTTTGGAGGGGCAGTTGGTGGACCGCTTGGTGGACCGCTTGGTGGCTTAGCGGAGGGTTTTGATGGAGGCCCGGTAGGGGGGCGACTTGTCGGTTTGCTTGGTGGAGCGGTTGGTGGAGCGGTTGGTGGGCCGCTTGGTGGCTTAGATGAGGGTTTAGATGGAGGCCCGGTAGGGGGGCGACTTGTCGGTTTGCTTGGTGGAGCGGTTGGAGGCCCACTGGGGGGGCTAGATGGTGGAGCGGATGGGGGTGCACTTGGCGGTCCAGATGGCGTTGCATTGTTGATTTCTTCGTCTGGCGCAGCAGCGGGTTTTGCTGGAATTGGTAAAGGTGGCGGCGTAGCAGCAGTGTTTGGTTTAGGTTGTTGTTCGGCTGCCGGCGTTAGACTCTTTGAAAATGATAGGATGTCAGCACTAGGTGCAGATTCCTGAACAACCGGAGGCGTCTGGCCAACTGGTTTTGGTGTCAAAGGTGCGGATAGTATGTCTGAGGTATTTTCCCACGGTGGTGTTCTTGCCGCCTCCTCGGGGGGTGCTTCGGCAGCCGCTCCTACCGATATTGCAGTAGAGCCACCTTCAGCATTTTCTCCGTAATATGAGGTGAGTTTGATTTCAGCAGCGTCAATTACGCCGCGTTCTTCGACATTGCCAAATTCTCCGAATTCTGAGGTAAAAGCGTCAGTAAACATTCCACTACCAATCGCATTATTGAACACACGACCTTGCTTTGCTTGATAGGTGAACTCATGTTCATACGGACCTAGGTCGGCATCAATAGTAGGAGATCTAAGCATAAATGTCCAATTGCCGGACGACAGCGGAAATTCAAAACTAAAAGTTCTAGTTAATCCAGGGCCAAGAGAACTAATGCCTTCCTTGGATTCCACTTTTCTATTATCGCTAGTTTGGATAAAGATGTCTAGGCTGCCAACAGGAATAGCCGAATCATTTGCCAGATCAACAGTGACTTGTATAACGTCCTCATCATCATCATCAATCTCCATGACAGCAGACATTAATCGACATTCTATCGGCGAGGCCTTGGTAAAATGTTCTTCGGTCATGCTAACCCTCCTCTAGAATGGCACAGTCGGTAATACTTGAAATAGATGTCTAAAAGTTTTCATCGTAATTTATTACGTGCTTCAACCGGTAAAGACCAGTCGACAGCGGCAACAGTGTGATTTTTTATATCAATAGCAGTACGATATTCCTCATCCTTGGAACGGGCTTTGAAGGCATCTCTCATGCCAAACCAAAGTGGTCCAATTATTGGTAGGAGATAGACTAACTTTGATACTGCTCTTGAACCCCAATGGTGCTTTTCAAGCACGGTGCCATCATCATGAACAATAGCGATTCTGAAGGCTCTTTGACCTAGGGAGCGTCCGTAAGCCCGGCCGGTATATTTCCAATATAACCAGTGGGATGTTAGTAAAATAGCCCAGTTAGAGCAGAAGAATAAGATGTATTCAGCACCACCATTGACCAATTCAAAGTTAAGCAGGTTTAGAGTTAGTTGGCCCCCTGTAAGAAAAGTCAAGACAATTGAAATCAACATTACATCTAGCATAAATCCAGCAATTCGCTTCCAGACAGGCGCGATGAGCATACCCTCGGGTGCACTGGCCAATACGGCTTGGGCAAGGGTGCCGCCACCTTGGTGAAGACTAACTGGGCTCTCGGCCATGTATTGTCCTTGAGGGCTTACTTTGTCAATCTACGCATTAATCTTGGGAGAGATGCCAAGCAAATAGATTACGCTCCTCAACCCACTCAAGCCACGAGTTCCAAGTTTTATTATGGCGCAGAGTAGTTGGGTTACCAATTATGATAAGACCTCTTTTGGCTCTAGATAATGCGACGTTTAATCGTCTTCTATCACTAAGGAAACCGACTTCTCCAGTGTCGTTAGCTCTTACTGTTGAAAACACAATAACTTCTTTTTCGCGCCCTTGGTATCCATCAACGCTTTTGATTTCCAACCCCTCATACCTATCGCCCTGATTTCTGCCCCCTGCTTGTTCAAATAAATCTGCTAAAACTCTTACTTGACCGTTGTAAGGGGTAATCACGCCAATATCGCGAGTTGTCAAATCTCCTGGTTCAAGCAATCCTTGGACGATGGCTAAAACTTTAGCAGCCTCTGCATAATTTGACCTACTGCTGCCTTCTTCGTCTTGCTGTTCAACCCCATCCACAGGAATAAATGCCAATGGATTGTCCCAATCAGGCCACAATAATCCTGCCGGAGTTGGTCTGTCTGCAGACTGGCAACCGTCATCTAACTTATTGTCATAAAATCTTGCACTGGGAAATTCCCTTATCACAGGGTGCATTCGATATTGAGTGGTTAGCATATGAGCAGGGATGCCACATTTGTTTAGTCGCTCAAATAAAGATTGATTCAAACCGCCACTTTCGGCTTTTTCACTTATCACCGTGGGTGGTAATTGTTTGTGATCTCCAACTAAAATTAGTTGTCTACATCCTCTAGTAATTGGCACTAAGGCGCTAGGCTCACTGGCTTGTGTCGCTTCATCAATTAACACAATCGGAAATTTACGATCGCCGAGGATTCTGTGTCCAGCGCCAATTGTAGTGGCGCATATCACTTCAGCACTGTCTAATAATGAAGTAACAATCTCATCTTCTAACCGGCGTATATCTTTGAAATTATTTTTGATATCACGATGAGTCATCCCCTTTTCCTTGCCTTTAAGTGAATTCAAACTCTTTCTTAGTTCATCATTTTGTTCACGAATATATTCAATCTCATCTTTCAGGTGATGTTGGTCCATCAATGCGTCTAAGGTACTGTCTCGCAGAGTTTCTCTTACCTTGACGGGTTTACCAATTCTAATCGCATTGACACCATTTTCTATCAACCCCTCAAGTAAATTATCAACTGCGACATTTGATTCAGCACTTGCCAGAATCGGCCCTTTTCCCATATCTGCAAGCCGTTTGAGCAGATGAATTGCGGTAAATGTCTTGCCGGTTCCAGGTGGTCCTTGAATTAGACTTAGCCGTGAATTAATGGAGTTTTCAACTGCTAATTGTTGTGACTTATTGAGTGATGATAGCTTCCCAAGGTCCGTTTTTTTACTTCTGCCACTAATTTCTGGAGGCCTTTGAGCCGAACTTACTGGGTCGTGAAGTGAGCCTAGAATTAAATCTCGTAGTGGAGTTCCTCCGGTAGATTCCGTGGAATGGAAGGCAATCAGTGCTTCATGCATGCGGTCATGAGCAATTCTGTTGGCGCCTTTATCTAATCTCCAGCGACCCTTTTTGATGTCCTTTGGTTTGTCTTTTACTACGACTCTTACTCTAGTTGGCCCTCGATCTAAAACGATTCCTTCATACACCTTTTCGCCCCACGGTCGGGTGCGAGAAATCAATACAATATCGCCATGTGAGAATCGATGTTGCGGCAATCTGTTGCGACCTGATTCCTCAAACACAATGATTGGCTCCCCAAAGAATCGCCCTTGGGTTCGAGCAGACAATTCAAACAAAGCAAGTCCAGCCGAAACTAACTGTTGTTTACTCCATTTTTTCCAGCGCTCCTCAACCATAGCAGTTTCATCATCTAGTTCGATACGGATTAATTTAGTAAAACGGTCAAAATGCTCTTGTCCACGCTTCCACTGATGGGGCATTTCATCAGTTATGTCAACAGCACCCAAATTGGAGTTAGATAGAGAACTATCCATCCTGCGGACTGTACCCTTCTTTGCCATGAACCTACCAGTTCACTTCACCAAATGATAGTATTGATTCAAATGAATTATATTATGACCGTGAAACCCTATCACTTAAACACTCTATCACTGGCCCTTATATTGGTGGGTAACTTGTTTGGGTGGCGTAAGAAGGATACTTCTGACGAACAAAACATTTGTCCATATTGTAATACTCCAAACCCGCTTGATGCAAAAGAATGCAAATTATGTTATTACGACCTTGATCGCTCCGCAAGGGATCAACCAATGGCTACTCCTTCAGCTACTGAGTCTGATATTATGTTGACTCTACTAGATCAAGAACTAGATGAAGAAGATGAAGATGACTTTGCTGTTGAAGCAGTTTTATCTCTAGAAGATGTGACAGTCGAAGTTGACCAATTTGAAGTGGAGGATAGTGGCCAAGATGCCGGATTTGATTTTATTTCTAGTTCTGGGCCGACACTTTCCGAGGTTCAAGATTATGAAATACCGCAAGAAGTTGAATTGTCTAAGGATGATGCTCCTTCAAAACAAATAGATTTTGTCGTCCCAGTTGGCAATCCACTTGATGAAGTGGCCGAGCCTGTACATACTGGGCAAGGTTCACTATTCACTGTAGATTCCGATAATAATGAACACCTTTCAGGCTCGGTTGGTCCAACTACTGAAAATATGCAGCCAGAGATAATTGAAGAAGCAATCCCAACCCCTGATATCCCACTAGCTGCTGCGTTTAACACAGAAGTCTCAACAACCCCAGAGGTGCCTGAAATTCCTAATATTGAACAACCAACCCAGGCAGTAGAAATCACTCCAGATGTGCCAGAAATTCCTGACCCTGTAGATATTACTCCAGATGTACCAGAAATTCCTGATTCAGTAGAAATTACTCCAGATGTGCCGGAAATTCCCCAAAGTAATTCCGTTACTGAGCCTGCAGTTACCACCCCAGACGTGCCCGATATTCCAACAACAAATTCCTCTGCAAGCCAAAGTATCACAGCACCAATCGAAGCCCCAGAACCTCAACACAATGGAAGAATTTGGCCGTGGCCAGCAAAGGAAGCCTGGGACGAACGCCAAGTTTACCGAGAAGTAGTTGCTATGTTGGAACTGGTAAAAACAGGTAAATTAACTCAAACGGCACAACAATTGGACAACCTAGGTCCGCACTTGGATGGCAATCTCGATATGCTGATTCATATCGGTACCATAATGCGCTATTTGGGTAGAGAAGAACACCTTCAATGGATGTTAAAAATGGCGCAAATAACTTACCCCAATGACTCAAATATCGTCAAAGCCGTGACCCATTTATCGTGAGGAATAATGATGACTCAAACTCCGGAACTTTCTGTTGAGGACAATATAGTCTTAGTGCCGGTAAATCGTAGCGCACTTACGCCGATTCTTAATGCCATTAAGGAAGACCCTGATTCGGCTTACTCTGCACTCCCGTGGCTCGATAAGGGCAAAGAAACCAGACAACAGATTAGAGACATGTTAAATGATGTGGAAGCTCAAACAAATTCGAGCCAAATTCATTTTTGGTCGATAATCGACGAACTATCCCGAGAATTTCTCGGCTTGGTCGGCCTTGGAGACGAACTTCAATTACTTCATTCAAACTATAATTTGGGATATTGGGTTAGAACGCCATATCGTCGAAAAGGTGTCACAATTAAGTGCGTCAATGCCATCTTTCAGTGGCTTTCATCTCAAGAAGAATTCTTTAGAATTGAAATAACTGTACACCCGCATAATGAAGCAGGACTCGCTACTGCCGCGTCGATTTGTCAAGCATGGGAAGGGGAATCTGTCGAGGAATTCATCGGCATTGAGATTAATGGACGAACGGTTCCACATCGAATTCACATAGTTGATATCAACAGAGGTGGAGATAGTTGACAAAGACTTGGTTGACTGTTGACTGTGATGATTTTAGACATATTCCAAAACATCAAGGACATCCAACACGATCAAAAAAACAGATTGACTCTAACCAATTAAGTGAACAATTAGCCGCAGGAATTCTTGGCTTTGAAAAATGGTTCGACTCCCACAACTCCCCAATCACTTTGTTTGTTATTGCAGATTCTTTACAAAATGAAGAATTTAGAAATTGGTTGGTTAAACTAATTTCATCTTATCCAAAGCGAATCACCATTGGATGTCACGGCTTAACTCATCGGTCATGGTCGGCATGGCCAGAAGACGTAGACGGTTTCCAAACAGCCATAACTCAAGCCTGTGAGCAAATCAAAAGCGTCGTTGGTGAATCATTTCGCCCGTGGTTTAGAGCTCCTGCAGGATATATGGCACCGTGGATGGCAGAGGTGCTAAATCAATCAGGAATAATACTTGACAGTTCAATAAATGATACTTTGTTAACCAAATCCAAGGCAGGAAAAGGTAATTCTTGGGCTAAAGTACGACAATCAGTAAGAGAAGCAAGTTTAGTTGAGCGCGAGTGGGCAACTAAATGGGGCCTGCCAATAAATGGTCCAGCGTTATCGATATTTCCACTATCACTACTTGCCAAACAAGCATGGAAGAAATTACCTCCGGTGGTAAAATCCGATGATTTAATATCGTCGGTAGAGGACTCCAATGTTCAAATGCTGTCTCTTATACACATCTCCGAGCCCACGAGACCGCTGATAAT
>CAXHFO010000062.1:0-8338 GCA_964015895.1 uncultured Candidatus Poseidoniales archaeon | reverse complement strand
TTATTCGGAAATTTTGCCAAGCGAATTCCTAAATTTTGCCAAGCGAATTCCTAAACTTTCTTTCATCCCACCGTCCCTCTTGGATTGAATCATCGCAACCAATACATCCGGGATATCCCGCATCGAGTAATTGTAAACAGGAGTCAATTATCGCATTGAATCCGGTTTCTTTAGTCATCTGCACCCAACAGACATCAATATCGGGCTCGATCATACCTATCTGTATTATCAATTTGTTAATTCCCTCAATTTTTTCGAACACTTGGATAGTGCTTGCTTTGCTAACTATGTGTTCTGGAAAATTTGTTCGTTGGGGGATATGGTCAGATATTTTACTTGATAATTGATTAATTGAATCACCAAATTGTTCATCTGCATAGATAGCTAGATTTTCTAATCTAACGGTTCTTCTTGCTGCCTCTCTGACAACTGGCCATAGAGGGTGATTCATCTGCACATTTGGGCCAATGAAGGGTAAGTCTTGAATGATACCGTCATTGTGAGCGGTTCATGGGGTTACCATATCGCTTGTTTATCCGCCCCACGCTAAAGTTTCAGGATTCTGAAAAAGCCCACCGCAGGTCGCTATTCTTCCTGAAAAAGTTATCATCTTTTTCAGTTTCCAGACTTGCTTTGAGTGCGGTTTACCAAACTAAACATGATTTACCAATCGAAGTTTTTGGCCACTCCTACAAACACCCTTTTGGTCTTGCAGCAGGGATGGATAAGAAAGCAGAAGCATTACTTGGTTGGCAAGCAATTGGCCTTTCGTTCGCAGAAATTGGTGGTGTGACAATGCTAGAGCAATCCGGTAATCCAAAACCTAGGATGTTTCGTTCTGACAAACATAAAGCCCTGATAAACCGAATGGGATTTAATAATCCAGGTTCAGAAAAAATCTCACAGACTTTGGATTTGCATTTCAAGAAACATGGCCCCCCCAAGGTTCCACTATGGGTTAATCTTGGTAAATCTAAACTCACTGATAACTCAGATGCTCATACTGATTATTCTACAACCATGGATCGATTGTGGGATTATGGTGATGTTTTTGTGATTAACGTTTCATCACCTAACACTCCAAACCTCAGAGATTTGCAAAACCAAGACGATTTGACGAAAATCATAGATTCTTGCATGAAAATTAATGAAAATAATTCCAAAACAAAGAATATACCGGTTAAACCTATTTTAGTAAAAGTAGCACCGGATATGTCGTTTGAACAATTGGAACTGATAGTAAAAACGGCTATTGAATCTGGTTGTTCGGGAATAGTTGCTACCAATACAACAACTTCTAGAGTAGAACAAACTGATGATAAAAATGCTAAAACTATGGCTGAAAAGGGCGGGATGAGTGGGCTTCCTTTGGTCGATAAATCCACCGAATTCATTCGAATGATATATCAGATGACAAACGGTAACCTTCCAATTGTTGGAGTGGGCGGAATTATGAACGCCGAACACGCATGGCAGAAAATTACTGCAGGTGCAACATTACTTCAAGCGTATAGTGCATTTGTTTTTCAAGGTCCTAGTATTAGCAAAAATATTGTCAAGGGCTTAAACAAAAAGTTACGCGAACATAATTTAACATCAATAGAGCAAGCAATTGGATTAGATCATAAAGGAGATGATTAAATGTTTACTAGAAGAACTAGGTTACTAATCTCTGGAGGATTATTAACTCTGATATTAGTTGGAGCAGTCATATTACAATCCCCTGAGCCAACTAGAACTGTTGATGAGATAATGGACTCGCCATCACAGTACGTGGGAGATGAAATCTCAATCAGGGGGGAAGTGTTAGATGGCAGTATTGATAACTCTTCAATGAATTTTATCTTGCATGGCAGTAGCAATCAAATCTTAGTTGACTTCGCCCAAGCATCTGTCTCGAATGGGCTAGATGACAATCGTACTGTATATGCTAAAGGTGTATTGAAATATATTGATTCACAATATGTTTTTGAGGCTGAAATAATCAAAACATCCTGTCCTTCAAAGTATGAAGAATGAATTAGATGGTTAACCGTTCCGTTAAAATACCAATCATGGCAGGGCGTAGCGGGATAGGTGGGGAGCTAGGCGTACCCTGTACCACAAATCGTCTTTACGGTGGGCTGAAAGCCTTGGGGCGGCGAGAGCGGCTCTGTGGTTTCTACACGCGGACGTTGATGTCTCGCCCCTACATGACTCGGGTGTCATGAACCGTATCCGGAGGGAAACGGGAAATGAATAACTGGGGAATCAGGTCAGGCCGGGAACGGAGCAGCCCTACTCGGAGCCATGGGTGCTGTGGGGTAGCGGGATGGAGAAAGTGTGTGGGCTTTGCTACAGAGGACGAGCGTCCACCCAAGGAATTCCCACTTAGATGTCAAATATTACGTCACAAATCCATCCTGGGCCAACCATTTCTGGTATGTCGTGTTGACTGCCAACAAAACTTTGTCCTTGTTTGAGTTGTTTAATGAAAAATTCATGCGATGTTACTGCCTTAATCTCTAATTCTCTATTTACTTCTGATGATTTGACCCAGGAGACTTGTGCTTGGCACAACATTTCATGTTCATCAAATGCAATCATACATTGAGCATCAACCAAAAACTCTCCATGAACCTCTAGTCGGTAAAGTACCTCTTCCAACCAGATTATCATTAAAGATTCATAATCTGGTTCAGTATTTATGGTAAATGTGACATTCCATTGAGAGGTATGACGAATTTTCTGATTTAATAATCGGTTTTCATGGTCTGAAATTATCAAACTTTGCATACCAATCGCAGTTTCTTTGAATAGATTAGCCAAATTATTAGAAAACACTCGCAGTCCAATGTCTGCTGTGGTTTCTCGAGTCCAAAAACTCATATCGACCCTCAGCGTTTGGAAACTTGTAAATTCCAAGCAATCTCACCAACGCGGTGAATCAAATCTTCTCTACTCAATGAAAAAGAATCTGTTGCCTCTGCTCCAAGTATACATTCACATGCAGCATTTGTTAATAATGCAGTATCAGAAACATCAAAACTACTAGAAATAGAAACAGCAATTGCCACTACCGCAGCGTCAATTAGACCAATTATTTGTCGCAATTCTGACAATGTACATGGTGCATGAACAGTTTCTTGATCTTTAGAATAAATAGTGACACCGTTTTCACCTGCTAGGACGACTAAATGTTTCCAGCCGTAGGACTTTATCAAAGACTCAGCAGCCAATCTATCATCCGATTCCCCTATTCTGCGTTTCATCAATTCAAAACCTCTTGATTGGAAAATAATCCAATCGACATCATGAGTTCTATGTAGACCTGTTAACTTTGGGTCGGCAATTATTGGTATGTTGTTTTGTTTTGCATGTCTGGTTATTCTCTCAACACCTTGATCATAAATTACACCCTGGCCATAATCTGAGAGAATGACACAATTTACCTCTGACAAGTTTGCAATCGCTTGGTCATATATTGCCTCAAGAGCAGTTTCTGGAATGGCTTCATCACCTTCAACATCCCACCTCAAGAGTAGTTGTTCACCCTGAATTAAGCTTTCCCGGCTAGCTAACATCCGAGTTTTAACTGTGGTAGTACGTCCTTCAATAATAGCGATGCCGGATGTTTCAACATTTTCATCTTCGAGATATTCAATAACTCTAGACCCGGCTTTATCATCACCTACAATACCAAATAATCTGCCTCGATAACCCATCGATTCTAGTCCACGTGCCACGTGTGCTGCCGCACCTACATCCTCTTCTCTGTGTGTTTCACGCAACACAGGAACAGGTGCTCTTGAGTTCAAATTATTAGCATATCCATGGATGTAACAATCAAGCATTATGTCGCCAATAAGCACTATGTTGCCTGAATTTTCATCATTTAGCTTTTGAATTATTGAGTTCAACTTGTCATGTTGTTCATGTTCTGTATCTGTCATACCCATAGTTGTCCCCTCATTGTTACGCAAATCCTAGTTTCATTTTATGCTGTCGCGAATTTTTGCAAGTAAATTTGCGTGTTCACCATCGGTAATATCTAAAGATTTTCTCAGTGTACTTAGCATTGCATTCTCGTCCCCAGTAATAATGCCATCATCCATTGCAGTCTCCAAGGCCGAATAATAGGTTAAGATCTGTTCTGGATACATGGGCTCTAATAGAGCTTTTTCCAATAAATTTGCATGCATTTCTCCGTCTATTCCATATGCAACTCTGAATGTTTCTAATAGGGCATTTTCTTCTTCGATAATTTGTTCATCAACTAATGCTTGCCTTAACATCTCCAAGTAAATTTCTTCAGGAGGTGGAATGTCTATTGCTGTTCTCGCCTCTTCTGATAATCTTCTAACCCTTTCTGGATGCATCCCCAAAAAGTCAACTACTTCAGTGATTAATTGATGTTCATCATTGGTGATTTTTCCATCTTCCCACGCCCTAGCAAACATTCTTTTCATTAATTCTTCACTTGATTGTGCATCTAATGATGCTTTTCCAGATGGCTTTGCAATTGAGGTTATCACTGGCTCGTCATGGTATCTCAAGTTACCATCAATGTGGGAAAGAATTTCCAGAATTCGTCGATTATTCTTAGATATATCAGCAATAGCCGTCGCTTCACCATCAAATTCAATTATTGTAGATAGTACATTCTCAACTACTAATTTTCCTCTTATTTTACCTTGAGTAGTTAATGAATATACCTTCCTTCGCTGTCTGCCACCAGGGACATGTCGGTTAGTAACTTCAATTTCGTTGGACTTTTCTAACCTCTTTAATGTTCTAGGGACGTGTTTCCTTTGTACATGTACTGCAGCTGAAATACCAGCTTGCGTAAGTGCTACGGGTGCTTCCCATTGATTGCTGGGTAGTATATTGTCATACAAGTGAATAAGCATTCGTTGTTCTGTGGTGAGGGACCCTAGAAAACCATCAACCATTTCCTCACCGTTTAGCCCTTGTATCAACAAGCAAATAGTACCAGCGGTACTCCGTTTGTATAATATGCCAGTCCATTGACCGGGTATTATGGCCCGTCAATCTCGGAAGTTCAACCCCCGAGTTAGAACAAAACGTCCAATTGGTTTGGTAGATGATGACGATCAATCGCCATCAAGTCCTCATCCAATGCCTCAAGAGATAGGTTCAAGATGGTTTTTACCTAATCCTCTCGGGGCTAGGCTCCATCAAAAAAGTGGCATTGGTTTGGTGTTAGATGACGGCATTGCTCTTGACCCAATCGAAGTATTGTTTTGTCATTGGAATCGACACATACCCGTTACCAACCAGTGGGTAGAGGACATGATTAGTCTTGATTCTGATTTTATAGCTAAATCAGTTATTTTCGACGTTGCACGTTCGGGTGGCGAAATTGTAATTCCAATCGCCAATTTTACTGAACAGGACTATTGTGAGGGCACTTTTGCAGTTAAGTGGCCGAGAAATAAATCACATTTTTCGACTAACCCTGTTTCCCAAATACGTTGGTTTTGGTCATTTCATGATGTAGATTGGGATTCATTGAATCAATGGGTCGCTAATGTGGAAGGGTCTGGCTGCATAGCGGAAGTGTTTGTAATTGATGATGAGATGGATATCACGATGTATCAAATAAGCTACGATCAACTTTCTGGTAATCAAAAAACTTGGGGGCAACTAACAAAAAGTGAAATTTCAATTATTGAAAATTCATTGTCAAATAGAATTAGATCATCTTCAGGAGTTTTTTTGAGTAATGTTAAACATTGGCCGTTACCATCATTTGGTGTAGAACACCTGTCAGGCATTAACCTAAGGGAAGAAGAAATTAATTGGGTTGAATCACATTTATCTGGTAACAATTTGGATAACTCATTGTTTAACAAATTAGCCAATTCGGGTTGCATTCTAAGGCCTGGTTTCAAGTATGGCTGCAAATGGAGAGTTTACGATGATGAAGTTGGGAAATCTCACGCTCCTTGGTTACTCCAACCACTAAGTGATGCACCTTTTTCTTGGGAGGGTATTTGTTTGTCGGTTCGGCTTGCCGAAGGAGTTCACAAAAAATGGGTGTGTGCAATTCCAATAAATGATGATTGGAGATTCATGAACATCAAGCGTTGGCTACCTGGAAGAAACTAATCGTCTAATGGTCTACCCCATGCATCCAATAGTATGTGCTCTGTGTCGGATGATGGTTTTATTTCCTCGGCATCATCCATTCTACTGGTTTTTGCTGTAGATTCTCTTATAGTAAGATATACCCATAAAGCAGCAAACAATAATGCTAAACTAATCATTTGCCCGGGGCCGATAAAATCATTAATTGATTTTAATCCATCATTCTTGGCGGTTAGTTCAATTTCTACAACCCAAGAATTCCCTGCAATATCCTCAATTTCTACATGGCCATTAACTAACATATTATTTGATAGCAAGTTATTATGATTTATTTCTATTGCTAGCAGATCCTCCTCCCCATTCAGGGTTATTGTGTTGGAACTTGAGGCAATTCTGTTTAATGCTCCATCAATGTGTACCTCAAAAGTTTGGCTACCTTGCCCTGTTGACTTAATTGGAATTAATATTTCTGAATCAGCGTTAGCAGGTATTTCCGATGTATATTCTCCGTTGTTCGGTATTCTTGATAAAGTTAATATTTGCGTGTCAATATCCAATACTTCTGCTCCACAAATCAATTTCCCGGTAAGTTTAGTTAAACTGTTGGGGCTACTTACGGAGTTGAATGTAAGCGTTAATTTCTTCTCTATACCGGCGTATAATTCGTTATCAGAGATGGCAATTAATCGCCCATCTGTAGATTGCAGTTGGTTGGATATTTGACAATCAATAGTTGATAATAATGAGATTTCAATTGACTCATTAATCAACATAGTAATTGAATGGTCAGGTAAGTTTCCGGTTAATTCAGACTCACAAGAATCTGATTTTATTTGTATCACTGGTTTGATTGCGATAGATACTTCCGCATACCAGTCTACCAAGAAACCATCATGATTACGTATTTCTATTCCTTTGCTGCCAAATGTGGTTCCGTTAGTGAAAACATCACTAGCATCACCTTCATTCATTCCTTGTAGTAAATCTTGTCTCCCATCGGCTTCAATGATTTTTAGATATGGTCTTTGATTATCAATATTTAATTCATTATCATCAAAACCATCTACTGAATTATCTTGATATGAAACCAAAATACCATTTCCCGGGAGTATATTATCATAAACATTATTGCCACGATATTCAATCCAAACATATTCATCTTGACCTATCATAATTTTATAATTCAAATTTGAGTTTTGTTCAAGCTCAAATATTAATTCAGGCCCTTGGCAAAATCCGTCATCCTGTATCCAAGATAGGTCAACAGTCTGATAGTTACTCAAACCAATTGTCTCCATGGTAGACGACATTGGCAGCGCCGGCGTGCTACCTCCACCATTCCAATTGCCACTCGCCATTATACCCCAATCACCAACACCCTTCCACAATGATGTTTGTTGTCCATGTGAAGGATACAAATCATAGGCACCCATTTGATGTAACATTTCATGCATTGCTGTACCAAATCCGGATTGTCCAGATCCCAAACCTGCCATAGTGTAATGGCCAATTTTCAATCCACCACCAAGTTCTATAATTTCATCCAGTGTAGTGAAATGACTCCAGATTCGATTTGAGTTACCTCCTACTTCTTGTCCTACAGTTGTGTGTAATATTAGCAATCTGTCAACATAACCGTCTGAATTTAAGTCATATTTACTCCAATTTAATTGGTTCTTGTTGGAACTTATTACCTCACTTGCCAAGTTCATTGGCAGATGAATGCCGTTGCTTGAAGAATCTCTTTCCACACCGTTATCAGCGCCGTAATCTGCTAAATCCCCATTAGCTACAGCCACGGTTTGGTGTATGTCGATTGATAAATTTACATAATTATTAGACAATTGGCTAAAATATTCTTGCGAGTGTGGAACCAATAATTGCTCAGCCTGCGTTATGGCAGTGCTTGAATCCATCATTTGGTCTTGAAAGTTAACGATTAATATTGGCCAATTTTCATTTTGCTGAATAGGGAGAGTGTTAATTTCCTCTTGATTTATAGTAATTGAATTAGTTTGCAGCCAATCTTCAATTTGGTCTTGATTGAAATATGAAATCACTGATGCACTAAGTAGTAAAATGATTAGTGGTATACCCAACCATTTGCCTTTCATCAACCATAGCAAAAGTCTGTTAGGTATCAAATCTTGGGAGTTATGTTAGATTATTTGGTAATTATTTTACATTTAGTGGATGATATTAGCGATTGAAACTTGTTGACAAATTGTTGGTTTTCACATTTGTATAG
>CAXHFO010000061.1:0-8479 GCA_964015895.1 uncultured Candidatus Poseidoniales archaeon | reverse complement strand
GTGTGGTTCGCTGACGGTATAATAAAAATTGGCGCCTCAATGAGTGCTTTGTATGTCTACTTAGTCCCACCATTTGGAATCCTCGGGGGATACCTACTACTGATGAAAAACTTGGATTGTCGCTAGTATTTGCCTTCATTCTTATCACAGGCGGGGTTTTTATCGCCCAGTCAAAAGCCACAAACGACAAGCAAGCATCATGAAGTTTAACCTCTTGGGTTAACCATGGCGATTAACACAGTGGCTGTTATTGGTGCGGGGACTATGGGTGCAGGAATTGCCCAGGTTTGTGCGCAAAGTGGATGGCAGACTAACCTATTTGATGCATTTCCAGAGGGTTTGGAAAAAGGTATGAAAACCATTGACGCATTTTGGGACAAAGGGATTGCCAGAGGCAAAACAACCCAGCAGCAAAAACAACAATGGTCACAAAATTTAACTCAATTTACTGATATGAAAACCGCAGTTGAGCACGCAGATTTAGTTATTGAGGCGGTCCCGGAAATTCCGAAATTAAAATCACAAATCTTTGAACAACTAGGTAAATTCACCAGTCCAAGTTGCATACTCGCAACTAACACATCATCTCTGTCGATTGCCGATATCGCTGCTGCTTCAGGATGTCCAGAAAGGGTTATTGGCATGCACTTTTTTAATCCCGTTCCAATAATGAAATTATTAGAGTTGGTTAAGCATGATTTGTGTTCTAAGAATACTATCGAGATTGCCGAGCAAGCTGGAGTGAAAATGAATAAAACCACAATTTTAGTAAACAATATCCCAGGTTTCGCAACCTCAAGATTGGGCGTTGTGTTAGGTAATGAGGCAATTAGAATGCTTGCAGATGGTGTTGCGAGTGCCAAAGATATCGATACTGCGATGGTACTTGGTTACAAACACCCAATGGGTCCATTAGCTCTGACTGATTTGGTTGGATTAGATGTTAGAAGAGATATTCTAAAAAATCTGCAGAAATCATTTGATGATGAGTCATATGCTCCCCACCCATTGATGGAAAGATTAGTTTCTGCTGGACGCCTTGGGAAAAAGACAGGTATGGGAATCTATGATTGGTCTTCTGGTGAAGCTGAAGAGTGTGAATTACCAGAGTGATTAATCAAAGTTAGGTTGGCGTTTTTCAATAAATGCCGTTACACCTTCTCTAAACGCATCGGTAGTTCCCGCTGCTTCTATTAGAGTACGTTCATGTTTTAGATGAGTCTCGAAATCTTGCACAGACTGAACATCGAGTAGATGTTTAGTTGCCTCTTTGGTATGATTGCCCCACTGAGACCATTTTCGTGCACTTGCTAAGGCAGAATCAAGTAAAGAATCGTGTTCGACAATGGCATCTATTGCCCCCACTTGATGGGCTTTTTCTGCTGACCAAATTTCGTTTTCAAAGAAAAATTGCCTTGCGGTTTGAACACCAACCAAACGAGGCAGCAACCACGTTGTTCCACCATCGGGAGAAAGTCCCATACCAGAGTAAGAAGCAGCCATTTTAGCGTTGTAGGAGCCAATTCGCAAATCACACGCCAAGGCTAAACCAAGTCCGCCCCCTGCACATGCACCATTGATAGCAGCCACACAAATAGTAGGAGATTGACGCATTCGTACAAGTAATGGATGGAGCACTCCAGTAAGGTCTCGAATTAACTGAGGTGCATCGCCGTCTTCTATTGCCTTAGCAAATGCATTAATATCTGCGCCAGCGGAGAAAAATTTGCCTTCACCAGTTAATACGAGTGCCCGGACGCTTGTATTGGTTAATCCGTCATCTATGGCTCTGGCGATTTCAGGCAAAAAAGTCCGTGAAAAAGATTGTGTTGCGGACTGGCCTGAAAATCGAATCAATCGAACTCCATGGCCCATATCGCTGAATGAAACACTCATTTTCACACCTCACAGTTTGATATTGACATTTTTGACCTTAGTATAAAATCTCAAAGCATCCTTGCTTTGTTCTATCCCAATTCCAGATTTCTTCCATCCGGTGAATGCGGTCTGTGGGAAAGTAATCGGATATTCATTAATTGAAATCATTCCTGACTCTAAGTCTCTTGCTAATTTGTGCGCTCGACTCAGATCGTTGGTCCAAATCCCATTTAATAAGCCAAAGTCTGAGTGATTAGCAAGTTCTAACGCCTCTGCCTCTGTTGAAAATTTGGTCACTGACAAAACTGGTCCAAATAATTCATCATTGAATAATGAGTTATTTGAGTCGATTCCAGTAACTACGGTTGCTTCCATAAAAGCACCTTCCCCATCTACAGCATTACCTCCACAAGCAATCTCGCCACCTTGCGTGAGTCCTAATGCTAATTTCTCCAGCACCTCGGTTCGGTGATTGGTATGAACTAGACTGCCGATACGCACACCTTCAGCCATTCCTGGTCCGACTTTCCATTTACTCACTTCAGCTACAACTGAATCAACCAGCTCATCGTGAACATCTTCATGGACAATCAATCTAGAACCGGCCCAGCACATTTGTCCTGCATTCATGAAAATTCCAAAACAAATTGCTTTAGCAGCATATTTTAAATTCGCATCCGGGAATACAATATTGGCTCCCTTGCCTCCAAGTTCTAGAGTAACTGGAGTTAGATTATCACTGGCTTTTGCCATTACAGTTTTACCAGTTGGCACACCTCCAGTAAGAACGATTCCGTCAACTCCTGAGTGGCCAGCAAGAGCATCACCAATCAAACCACCAGAACCAGTTATTACTTGTAAAACACCATTTGGTAGGCCTACTTCTGCTTCATCTATTTTCTTCATCCATGCTAACAGAGAGAGTGGAGTCCATGATGCAGGTTTTGCAATCACCGTACAACCTGAGGCTAAGGCTGGAGCAATGGAACGAAGCGCCAATTGGAGAGGGAAATTCCACGGAACAAGGTGTGCTGTTACGCCAAGTGGTTGGCGAAGTGTGTAATTTAGGCGATTGCCAGGAACTGGTATGGTTGAGCCTTCAATTTTATCTGAAAGACCAGCAAAATATTCCAATGTCCATGCACCATATCTTATCTCTGAAAGAGCTTCGCGGAATGTTTTACCGTTATTTTCAGATTCTATTTTGGCTAATTCTTTTGCTGCACCGTAAGTTGCTGCTGCCATTTTATTCAAAATTCTACCACGTTGAGCAGGATCCATATTCTTCCATTCAGAACTAACTAAAGCATCTCTAGATGCTGAAACACACCGGTTCACATCATTTATCGATGCTTTTGGAACTCGTGCAATAGTTTCACCAGTTGCTGGGTTTATTGCTTCACTATAATCGCCATTTTCAGAACTAGTCCACTCGCCTGCAATGTACATCTCTTGCTCGCTCATAAACCGTCCATGAAGTGAACGTTCAAAGGTGTTCGCCTCACAATCTAGATTAGCAATTGACCCATATCGTTGTTTTTTCATGATAACTATATTTGACAGATTGTCCTACAACATACATGGCTCAAACAATCGGTCTTGCTGATGCCACGGCAAGAACCATTGCGAACCGTCCTCCAAGGTTGTTGATTATCGCCGGTGCAACAGGAACTGGAAAATCTACTGTGGCAATGAAAATTGCCGCCAAAAGTAACTTTGCCAGACTTCTCTCAACAGACGCTATCCGAGAGATAATTCGAACATATGATGTCAATGGCGAAAACCTTGCTTTACATCGCTCATCTTTCTCAATCGGTGAATCAAATGACGCAGTTATTGATTGGTTGGATACATGTCAAGCGGTTGAAAATGGCATAGAGGCAACAATAAATCGTGCTATGCGAGAAGGTATTGACTTGCTTATAGAAGGAGTACATATCATACCCAGCGACAGATTAATCCGGAATTGGATTGATTCTGGGGGTATTGCAGTTGGAATTATTATGGCCGTTAGCGACCAAAACAAGCACAAGGAAATGATAAAATCTCGAGATGCTCACTCATTTCGTAGACCAGATCGTTACATTGCAAATTTTGACCGAATTAGAAAGATACAGGATGGGCTTATTGAACGCTCCAAAATTTCATCTTGGCCGGTTGTAGATATTTCGAGAGTTAGTAGCGACCACGAAAGAATTGAACATTACTTGGATGTTGCTTGGAATGATAAGCAAACTAAGCAGCGATAATAAAAGTAAAATTAGTTTCTATCGTAGATGAATCATCTGTTACTCCTAATTCTAATGAGATGGACATTGATGATGCGTCAACTACGACTATACTGATATTCAAGATCTTCACCTCAACACCTCTTATCTCTCCGTGATGGAGCAGGTCGTCATGAATACTCTCCATTGCAATATCTGCTGCTTCTAAGCGTTCTAGGCCACCATTAATCCATAACTCAGTACGGTTTTCGGCTAGCGAGGGAAGTTCCATCATCACTTCCTTAGTGGTTTCGATTACCGAATCAGAATTTGCTTCATGCGCTGATGTTAGGCCTGCTACCTTTACACTAAAAACTGCCATCGACAAAAGTGATAGAAGAAGCACTACGCCAGTTGCTAATAGCATTTGAGCCCGATCATCGTTGGTTAATTGATACCCGGTTGGACGCATTAAGCACCACCGCCTATATTCCACAGCGTTAGGCTTATTGTCCACGCATCTGAATTAACTGTAACTAAATGATGAACTGTTACAGTTGGCCCTGAGGATGACCCTACAAGACCATAAGGGTTTGATGTAGCACTATTTTTTGCTAACCAACAGTTGGCTTGTTTACCATTTATTAGTGCCTCTTGCAGAAGGGTACAAGCACTATTATAATCTGAATCTGCCAGTAATTCTACAATCCTATTTTCACCACTTATCTCCGCATCTAATCCCAAACCATATTGGAAAGCTGATTCACCGGCTGCCTCTAAACTAGCATCATGAGCAATAGAACGTGAATCAGGAACATCAATTCTTATCAAAAATGTGGCTGACATGAAAAATAACCAAAATAAAGTCAGCATTTCAAGAATATGAATTTGCCCGTCTTCATTACTTTGCAGCTAACCCTCTCCTCAAATAGACACAGGTACAAAAGCACCACCTGAAGGATTTAATCCGACAGTATATATTGAGTCGGACGTCGCTATCACTTGGGAAAAGCCATGACTAGAATCACCGATGAGGTCTGGGCTAAATACTAACAAATTAAAGGCAAGTAATGCGGCAATTATCATCATACCTGAGTGTTTGAAACCTGCTGAAAATCTGCCATTAGCCATAAGTCCTGCCATAGAACCATTGCCAATAGCTTGCATTGTGACACCGTAATAGAACACGGTGACGAAAAATAGCGGGTCTATTGCCCTTATTGTCATATTACCAATATTTGCTCCACCTGAATCTCCACTTCCCTCATCACCGGAATTTGATTTTGCAATAGCTGGAATAAAGATTTTACCCAGCAGAGTAATTACCCCCAAGAAAACGAAATAAGAAGTCCATATAACTGCAATATAGGAACCAATTGCCCTTGTTCGTTCGCCTTCTAAGAATTTTATTTCTCTTGAGTCGTTGGCAGCAGTAACCAAAATATCAGAAATTTTACCTCCAGCTCTGTCTGCTTCAGCAATCAAGGTAATAGCACGTTTAACCAAGGGGGTACCAACACGGTCTGCGAACTGTTTTATGACGTCGCTAAACTTTATGCCCCAACTAAGCTGGTCAGACATCTTCTTTACTTCATCATTTAGGGCACCATACTCTGATTTTACCAATGTCTGTACAGCAACTGTCATAGAAAGGCCACCTTTCCAGTACTCTGCCATATCTCTTAAGAAATCAGGAAATTTCGCTTCGATTTCATTTTTTCTCGTCTCTACTTTTTCCCAATAATATGACGCTGGATAAAGTAACAAAAAGAAGGTTAAACCAAAGAAATTAAGGAAAATCATTGGCCGTAATTCAAGAGGACCTAGTTCTACTTTTGGCCCCAACCAGAATGATTTATTATTCATGTTAGTTGGAATTCCGTCATAAAAGTCAACACTCATATCAAATTGTGCTGAACTGATTCTCTTGCCGTCTTCAAGTGAAAATATCGCAATCTCATACCTAGTATCTGGTTCCATATCCTCGATTTCAATATTACAAACATCACTGGACTTACCGGTATTACCCTCAAAGAAACCTCCAGGTACAATTCCTCCATCCGAATCTCTTATCAGAACGGAGTAATTTGTTGGAGTTGTTGCTTCAACTGTGCAATCCAGAGATAGCGGCTGTTGAACTATTACATTGCCTTTATTCTGTTCTGGCATGCCGGGGACATCAAAGGTCTTGCCTTTGGATACAAAGTTCACCCAAGGACTTTCCGACCATTCCAATTGATCAGCATCATCCTGCAGTATAGCACATGATTCATTAGCTTGGTAGCTTGGTTTGAGGTTGCCGCTAAATTCTGCAGAATAATCGTTACCAAGGTCGTCTTGAGAAGTTGCTCCACAAAACACATTGGTAAACATTGGTTCACCATTTGCCGTCGGGATAAATCCGGAATTTGTCACCCACATAATACCTGAAGACAAACCTAAAATTACTGAGAAAAAGATGATGATATACAGATTTTTTAAGGTCTTATCATCCTTAGGAAGGTCTAGTTCTACAACTAGTTTTTTCTTTTTCTTCCTAGCCATTTTTTCACCTCACATTTCTTGTTCTTTACTGCTTGTGTAAACTAATACTGCGTAAGCTACGTGAATCATTGGTATGAATCCTAGAACGATGCCATAGAGCATGCCCTCTGACATCTGAGCACCAGAGCCGGAAACCCAGAACATAATTACCAGCATCACAATAAGGAACAAAGGCATTGCTACCGCTACTACAATATATGATTCTGCCAACAAAGCAATTGATTCAAGGAATTGCTGTAGCCTAGTACGATTTTCTCTCATGTAATGTTCAGCACGATTAAGGAAATACAATTTTAAGTACCCGCCTGAAGATAAGGTTCCAACCATACCTTGGAAAAACTCTGTCAACCAAATCGATGCTGCTCTATCGACACTCATCTTGATTGCGGTAATCAAGTCATAACCCAAAAGGGTAACATCTCGATAGATCAAACCCGCATCTTCAGATACATCTCCGTAGATGTCCTTATTCATCGCTAAGGAACGGAAAATCTTGGCAGGTGTTGCATTTGCTGCTGACATTGCCGCAGTGTATGATGCTGCGTAAGGTAGGTATTTTTCAATTTGAGCGCCTCGCCTGTCTGCCTCTCTTTTTGCACCACCTCTAACAAGCATGAATCCTGCATATGGGATAATTGCCCCTCCAAGAGCCACAATTAACAATTTTAGTGGAGCCGGAAAAATTCTGGTGGCATAGTCTGGACAACCATTACCTGGTTTGGATTTGTCAATAAGTTCTGGTTCCCAATATTCCCAATCCAAACAAGGGTTAATTGATGCTGGATCTTGAAGGCTCTCCCAAAAGGCAATTACCCCTATCTCGGGCATGAAAAATATTCCAACGATTCCCCAACATACAAGGGTGATAGCTATGGATGTGAAAATAACTGTTGCCAGATAAACTTCAGGCATAATACCCATGGAACCTTTTACCAAATTCTCAGATAGTTTAGCATCCCTACGGGCGCGTTTCTTCAAAATTCTACCGAGGATTCTATTACAGAATCTTTGCCATGCAGTAAGTTCCATCCTTGTGACCCCCTATCAACGCAGACCGTCAACACGAGCAAGAATCTCATTCGGACGAACGTAGTATTCTGTAACGATTTGAGATACTTGATCTGCTTTTCTTATATCATTGAGAACCATCCATTCTAGGATTCTTTTCCTGGTCCTTAACTCCCTTCGCATATCGTCTTGTGAATAATTTAACTTGACCATTATCTTCTCTAAAACATATGACTTCCCACTGAATACAAAGTCATCTGAAGTAACGTCCCATCTAAATACTTCATTCGTGATAACCTCCAATGAATTAGGATCAATACCAACAATCTCAACAAGTTGCTTAGTTCGCCTTACACGCTTACCGTTAATCCTAGTTTGGATTTGAATACAGCACGCTTCTAGAGCAGGAAGTAGAACACGTGGGATATCGATCGGTTTATTCTCAAGACGGTGAACTAGTGATGGGACTGAGTCTGCGTGCACTGTCGAATAAGCACAGTGACCAGTAGCCATTGCCTGAAATAGAACATATGCTTCAGCACCACGAATTTCACCAACAATTATGTATTCAGGCCGTTCTCTTAAAGCCGCTTTGAGCAACTCGAATTCTCCAATCACACCTTCAGTAGATTCTCCACCAAAGCCTTGTCTTGTTAGACCTGGTACCCAGTTAGGTTGTGGAATGTTTACTTCTCTAGTAGATTCGATTGAAACAATTTTCATTTGCCATGGGATGAAGATACACATGGCGTTTAGTGTAGTGGTCTTTCCCGATGCAGTACCTCCAACAAACAGCATTGGAACTTCATTTTGAAACGCTATCCAAAGATATGCTACCATCA
>CAXHFO010000060.1:0-8614 GCA_964015895.1 uncultured Candidatus Poseidoniales archaeon | reverse complement strand
CCAGAGATTGTCCGGTAATGATGATTCCAAGCATGCACGCTGACTTAGCTAATGATCCGGTCACAACTGAAATTGTGGACGAGATTAGACATAAAGGAATTGAAGTACACTGGGGCAAGGAAGACGAGGGAAAAAGAAAGACCCCACCTCATGAAGAAATAGTGGCTAGATTTGCTAATTATGTCAATTCAAGTAAAACTAATCGTAAATCTGTAGTAATCACTCTTGGTGCAACACGCTCACCAATTGACGATATTCGATTTATTCAAAATATTAGTAGTGGATCTACTGGTTTTGCTATTGCTGATGATTTATTTCGTCATGGCCATGATGTAACTTGTGTAAAAGGGATTACTACAGTTCCTACACCTAAATGGCTACCACTAATCATCGAAGCAGATTCACCTGATGAGATGCTTAAGGAATTATTTGCCTTAAGTAATGATGAAATTGAGGCTTGGATTCATTCTGCTGCAGTATTGGATTACGTTGTTGAAAATAGTGCTGAAGGGAAATTAGCCAGTCAACAAGGTCCACTAGATGTTAAATTAATTGAAAGCCCTAAACACATTTTAGAATTGACTCAAAAGTGTCACGGATCTGTGAGAATAGGATTTAAACTGGAAACAGGAATAAAACAAAAGGAACTTGTTAGAAGGGCTTTAGCACAAATAGAGTACGCCAATATGACTGCTGTGGTGGCTAATCGCTTAGAGGATATCAATGATTCAAGTAAACCAAGAGCATACTTGGTAGACAAAACTGGTTCAGACTTTATGTTACAAACAATCGACGACATGTGCACAGCAATTCGTACCTTAATTGAGCGAGGAAACTAGGTGTTTTGATGCGCAGATTTGTCATAATTGGACATCGAGCAATGTCTCAAGGAAAACTGCCGATTAGTGATTTAGCAAGTGGAGCAGGAAGGGTAGATGTCTTAGTCAGAGCAATCATGTCATCCCTGTTAACCAGTCATGGCATTCGCCAAGATACGGAAGTAATTATTCACTTACAAGGCGGACCTGGACCATTTAGAAGAATAAAATTTGTTGGTAGCGAGATACGTGGAATGCATGCAGAGGAACGTTCAGTTGCTGGTATAATTGCTAAAATAATCAAACAACCAACCCCACCAATTGGCATATGGCGTAGAGTATCTGAGGGATTATACGAATCCGGTGGAGATATTAAAGATACAATAAGAGACCACTTAGAATCAAAAATAGTAATACTAGATGCTGACCAATCATCATTGTGGTCTTTAGATGCCAAGATAACCAACGATGGAATTAGCAATGATGACTTAGAATTGACTTTTATATTGAGTGATGACAAACCACTAGACCTAGAAATTCATGGCAATATTGTTGCTCGTTCAATTGGTTCACAATGGCTACAGGGTCATATCGCAATTGGAATATGTCACTTTTTGTTAGATCAAAACGTGCCACTTAATCTAGATTAAACCAAGTTGGATAACCTTTTGCGTCTTCTTCTAAAGCATGTTTCAATATTTGGCCATCGACTGCTAGTGGATGGGTTTGTGGCCAAGTTGGTAAGCACGAAATACTGGCTTTTTGTACCTCGACAGCATCGCAATCACTCTTTTCGATTTGAGTATGGTCAATACTAGCTGCTCCGATAGTGAAAGTTGCAGTAGAATGAGAATCTGTATCTTGGATACTGATTGCATCACGATACCATCTCATCCCAAGTCTTGTGCTAGTAAATTTACCCGACCAATCTGTTGGGACATTCAAATTGAGCATTATGTCACCTTGGAAAAATGCACTTCTTAGTGATTCATTGGCATTAGAAAACTCGAGGCTATCCGGTGATGGCCAATTGCTAAGATATTCTTGGGTAAAATCAAGATTAGGTCTACGCAAATTTTGCGGCACCATCGGTAAAAAGTCTAGAACTCGTTCAACAAATTCTACAGTTGCATCAATAGCGACGTCCATGTTTGTTTCATCAAAAGATGCAAGAGATGAAGCAATTGCTGGCATCCCATACAGCCCAGCCTCTCTAGCAGCCCCCATTGTACCACTATGATAGGAATCCTGTGACATATTTGGCCCAAGATTGACTCCAGATACAACTAGCCTTGGTACGATATTTGGCAAGATGTGTTTCAAGCCGCCATCTAAAGATACTATCATAGTGTCGCATGGTGAGCCTTCTAATTCTAACAACTTCACATTTTCAGGTGAAGAGAGATTCCAAGAATGAAATAAATCATCCCGATATCGCCACTTAATTGGCTTCATTAAATTTATTCGCATTCCAGTTGCTGAATGGTTATCTTTGGGTGCAAAAACCACAACTTTGTGACCATGTGAATTTAATTTTTGAACTAACTTTTTCATCCCAACAGCTTCAATGCCGTCATCATTTGTAAGCAGCAACCATCCATGAGTTGAATCGGGTGACATAATTATCCTTATTCCGCCGTGACTGTATCAAGTGTTTCATTGTTCGTATCTTCCTGTGGAGTTCCAATTACCACAAGCACGATTCCAGATATCAATATTGGACCACCAACCCAAGTCCAAAATCCGGGTAGACCAGAATCAAATAATGCATAACCAATGATTGAACCGATTATTGGCTCCATGGTGACGCTGGTAGAAACTACAAGCGGTGGAATATATCTTAAGCAGGTGTTAAGCCCTGTGTGCCCCAATAATCCAGCAATAAGAGCTAATGCTAAAAACCACCAAAAGTATGTTCCTTTAAGCCATCCAAATATCCCAAAACTACTGAATTCATCTTCCAATACCATTGACCCAGGAATCAATAAAATAGCACCAATGAGGGTAACTGGAAAAGCATAAATGAAGATTGGCATCCATTTTCTAAGAATTCTACCACTTACGATATAACCAACAACAAATATTGCTCCTAAAAAGGCAAGAAAATCACCCCAAATAGTAACTGTTCTGCCACCCTGTTCATCACCAAGATCAATTAATGCTAATGCAGCACCAATAAAACCAATGCAAGCACCAATAATTTCTAAGCGGTTAGGACTTCGATATTTATTGAATAATCTTGCAATTAAGGCCATTCCAAATACTATAATCAATGGATGTGCGGTGACAAAAAGCAGTGAATGAGTAAGTGATGTTTCATCCAAACTAGCCACCCATGAACCGAAATGCAATGCTAAAAATAGTCCTCCCCCAAGTAGCCACATCAAACTATTAGGCTCTAGCATTCTATCTTTAATCTCTGAACCATGAACTCTCCATTGCAGTAAAGCCAATGGGAATAAGACGATTGAGGTTAACTGAAGACGCCACGAAGCTCGTAATAATGGCGGTACATCATCGACCTGCTGGAAAAGGGCACCAGCGCTAGAAACACCAAAAACTGCGGCGATAAGTAAGAACCACACCCAATTAGGGGTGCTAGTGTTATTTTGCATTGGCTTCACTCTCAAGCAGTTTTAGCATCGGCTGAATCTGAATTTCCACCAATAACTCCTGCCCTCTTGAACAACCAATAGATCAGATAGCCAATTGACAAATTCAGACCAATGAAGCCAATCATTCTAGCAATATACCATTGGGTAGAATAACCGAATCCTTCTATTCCAAAGAATTCGCCCGTTAAATTATCATCTGTAGGTGTCCATAATGAATCAATAAAGGATAGAATGCTTGATTCTGTACCAAAGAATGCTTCGCCGGTTAGTAATCCTGCAGCAACCATAAACGTACTGAGGAGGATCAAAGCACGCTGTTTCTCAGCTTCATTCGAGCCTGATTCTTCCTTAATCTTGTCAATACGTGGAGTTAATTTCTTGTCTTCCCAACTATCTCTTGCATAACCGCCGATTAGCATTGGTAATGTATAAGGCACTGTTAAGTACATTCCAAGACCGAATGAGGTACCCATTCCCGTAGCCCATTCAACAAACATACCCAGCAAAAATCCTAGTAATAGTAGTGTCAGATCACCTTCTTTTTCAGCGAAAATTACTGAAAATGTTGCGAAAGCATTTGCTTGCGGTGCTAATAATTCAATATTACCATCTGCTAACTGTATCGAAAGGAAAATTGCCACACCTGCGCCAATTATGGCACCTGGAACAACTCCCATGATGTTACCCTTGGAAATGTGATACGGACGGTTGCCGATATACAAACTGTTTTTGTAATCACCAATTACCGTCCCTGACATTGATATTGCTGAGCCAAACACTGTAGTGCCTACTAGCCCAAGTAATACTGCGTCTTGAGTATTCAATTGCAACAGTTCTTGAGCATTTAGGAAAACCCCAAGCAGCATCAACAAAACAATGAAAGAGGTACCTGAAACAGGTTCAATGCCTGTTTCACCCATTACCCTTACAGCAATTGCTCCCAGTAAGAAGGTAGTCATGATTAGTACTGTAGCAAAGATTAATGATGCTAAAATTGAGAAACCACCTATGGTGAATATCAAGATCATTGAGAAAAAGGTCAATACCATGAATATCGGAATGTGCTTTAATGGCCATTCATACCACCCTTTGCCTTCCATATACTCTTGACTACCTTCGCCCTTCAATGCACCGCCAATGTCGCTAAATATGTTGAGGAATGTCTTGTACATTTTTGCCAAACCAAACATTCCACCTCCAACAATTGAACCAATAGCAATAGTTCTAACTGATTTTGAAAAAGCAATCATTTGTAGAGCAGCTCCAGTTTGTCCAGCATAATCCTGAATTGGTATATTTGATTGTGTTGCTGCGTCATATATCGGGAAATTGAACCAAACAACCAACGGTACCAAAAAGAACCAACCAACTAGTGTTCCAAGGTTAACTAAGAACGCAACTCTAGTCTTCATAAACCAGCCAATAGCAAACATAGATGGCGTCAAGTATACTCCAATATAGGTGTAAGCGAATGGATTCCATGCTGTATCAGGAGTCCATTGAGTATAGCTCAACGAAACACCATCATCGGTACCAGATGGTTGATGAATTGTCCCTTTGGAATAGAGACTTGCTAGACCAGTGTCTCCAAAACTAAGAGTTTGAGCAATCCAATCGAATAAAGCTAACTTTTTGTCATTAGCCCAAATAAGCGGATATTCAACTAAAAATAAACCGATCATGGTAATACTGGTCCAGATACCAATGGTCTTGAGCGAATCACGTGCGTGTTCAACTGCCCCTGTATTGACATCTGAAGCAATATCTAGCATCTTTAGTGTGGCTTCAAAGCCTGGAAGTGGAAGTGGGTCTTCGACCAGCCAAACCCTACGAAAAATTATGAAATACATCACACCCAGGAAACCGGCAAACATACTAGCAACAATGCCAATAAATGCTAAATTGAATGCGTCACCATCGCCCAAAGTGATCAGTGGCCCACTAGCAAGTTCATAACGAGCATCAGATGCTAAGAGGAAAATTGCCGGGAATGTAAAAATAAATCCAGTTGAAGCATGCGTTGCACCAGTAGTTGCAGATGTAGCAATGTTGACTTCAGAAGGCGACCACTTTAATGCCATCCCTAAAAGATAGGCAATATACCAAGCAGCAGAAATTGCCAAACCTAATTTAAGTCCAATGTAGGCTGTAACACCTGAAAATACTGCCCCAATGGCAATACCGTAGAGGACCTTAGGAGTGCTCCAATGAGATACTTCAAATGATTCTTGAATATTTTTTTCCTCAAGATATTGTTCTAATACACCTGTATTTAGGTTGTTATACATCTCGTCATCAAGCCAAGTTAACTTACCTTCTTCGATGGCTTTGAGACCTTCAGGAGTAACTGGTTGACGATATGCAGATTTCTGAACGCCCATTAATTATCCACCTGCATGTGCTTCCGCACATAACAAACCATGCGCGCCCACTTGAATACTATTGCGCTTTAATCAGGTCTAAATACCAAGAACATCACTAAATTCTGTCTGACGATTTTTTGATGCATTTGACTGGCAAACCAGCCCACACCTCACCAGCGGGAATTGTTTTGTATTTACCAACAAGACCACTCGTTCCAATTACTGCACCTTTACCGACTGTTACACCCGGTTGAATAGTAACTCGAGAACCTAACAATGAGCCTTCTTCTAGGGTGATTCTTGCTAATATTATCTGCCCTTTTTCCACTAAATGACCATTAAGAACACATCCGCCCCCAACAACCACATTATCTTCGATAGTAACCGTTGAAGGGTCATTTAGATTAATGGTATTAATTTGAACTCCCTTACCAATTTTAGCACCGGCTAAACGGTAATATGCATTACTTATGAAAGATGGAATCGTATGAACTAAAACTGGGTGACTACAGCGATGAAGATGTGCACAAATAGCCCATCTAATTGTTGTCCAAGAATTTAGGTTAGCGACGATTTTATCACCGGAAAATCGAACGTAAATCAATCTTTGAGACAAACCAGACATAATTAACAAACTCAGTATGTAAGTCATGAAGCCTAATCCTGCTGCCAATCCATAGATAATATAATTCAAATTGTCGTTATCTGTCAAGGTTGCATCAGTCACAATATCAAATAATGCCAGTGTTGGGGCTAGTGGTAGGCCCCACAGAATCATTGTGTACACCAGCAATAAAAGTGAACCAACTGTTTGGACTAGCCCGAAGTTCTTCATGGCTATCCCCTCGACTCAAGGTTTATGGTCATGCTTCTTGATTTTCAAGGGCTAGTCGGTTTCTAGCGTCTTCTTCTTCAGCGACTCTTATACCCTCTTCCAAATCTACCTTACTGGTAAGATATGTTCCGGCTAAGATCACTACTGTGATGGATAGAATCGCCACTCTGCTGTCGAAAGTAGTACTTGCAATACCATACAGGAATGTTCCTATCATAGCAGCGGATTTACCGAGGAAACCAAAGAATCCAAAGAACTCAGAGGTTCTGGTTTCCGGCACTAATTGAGAGAACATCGAACGAGCTTGTGCTCCTGCAGAACCCATAGCGACTCCAACGAACATACCAAGAATAATCCATTGTAATGAAACAGTAATCCCTAACGGCTCCCAAACTTTGTCACGCATAGTTTCAGCCCATCCATCAACTGGACCACCTTGATCAACCATGGTTGGATGTCGGTCGCCAATTTCATCTTGACCAGCTAATGGACCATCAACAAAAATGATTGAAAATCTGTGGTCACTAGCATTGTCAAAGTTAGCGGCAATAAGTGCACCATCACCAGGTGAGATATTGTGCACTTCCGCCTCATCCTCGTCGGCTTGATCTGCTAATAGTGATGCTCCCAGAATACCTAGTCCGACTATTGAAACCATTAGTATAACTCCTAATTTACCAAGTTCTTTGCTTTGAATAAATGCAACACTACCACCGATAATAGCCACAAATGCAAGAAGCATTAGACAAACAAGTAAACCTGTACCTATGGTGGATGAACCAGAACTTTCCTTAGAGTAATCAGTCGAGTTGTCTGGGAAATATTCTTGGAAGTTGTCTCTAAATTCAGAATCTCCTGATGATGTTTCTCCAACCCAACTCTCATAGCCACGATCGTACAAAGTGGTTAGTTCATACACTTGCGCATCTTCATCCCACTCAAATGTAAAGTCGTAACGTTCTGCATCTTCTTCTCCTTCTAGTTCAAGAGGGGCAAAGCCTGCTGCTACAACTGCAACAAAGCAATAGATCATAAGTGCAGACATAAGGGCAAATTTAGTACCTTTAATATCTGCTAATTTGCCAAACACAATCGTCATTGGTATCGCAACTATATTGACTGTTAATAGTAGAAGTACGTTCATGCTTTGGTCGAGCCTCAATACAGATTCTCCAAACGCACTAGCCATACTTGCAATGGTGTTAACACCGTCATAAAATAGCAGATAAGCTAGTAAGAAATATGCTAGAACTTTAAATCGCTTTATTTCTCTGAATGTTTGATATACTTGAGAATATGCAACTTTTGTGGCATCTTTGAGACCCTTCCATTCCATAGATGATGGGATTTCTGGCTCTGGGGTCCATTTGAACATTAATAATCCAAAACCCCACCACCAAATTGCTGACGTGGAAAAGATAATAGCCATCTTAAAGTTTGTATCCCAAGAAAATCCTAACAATACAACTAGGTGGAAAATCAAGATCATTGAGCCACCTATGAAGCCATATGCATAGCCCCAAGTAGAGACATGGTCTTGACATTTTCTGGGCGCCAGATATGGCATAAATGAATAATAAATTACGTTACCACCAGTAAAACCAATAGTACCGATAGTGTACATTAAAGCTAATATTAGGTATCCCTGAGAACCAAAATACGGTGCTGCACCCATCATTGCAGTAAAAATAATTCCAACTATTGTATACCACTTGAGTAACTTTTTCTTAATCGGCATCTTGTCGGCAATTACCCCAAGTGCCGGGGCAGTTACTACAACAAATAGCATCGAAAAAGTCAACACCCAAGCATAAAATGAGTCACCAGATTGCGTACCTGTTGCCGTGTTATACAATGCTGCCATCAAGGCTGGAGCAATCACCGTCATTACTGTTAGAGCGTATGCTTGATTTGCCCAGTCATAGAAATACCAACTCTTCAGTGCTTTCTTTTTATCATCACTCATAGAGTTGATAATCTCTT
>CAXHFO010000059.1:0-8654 GCA_964015895.1 uncultured Candidatus Poseidoniales archaeon | reverse complement strand
AAACCAATGGCAATTTCAGTCCATCAAGACATTGGAATCAACGAATTACAGGATGAGATGCTTGCGATGCTATTTGGCCAACCAGCCACCCTATTACTTACCCAAGCAGAGGCAGGTAGAGATATTGAAGGCTATGTTGCTGACGTATACGATGCGTCCATGGTGATCGACAAATCAGTAGACTCGCAAGGAGCAATATCAATGCAAGTGTGGATTAGCGAACAATCGCTTGCTAGACTATTAGCAAATTCTAATGGGCGCATTGGAGTCAAGTAGGAAGAAGTTCTAGCAACTTCATGGGCGAAGACGACGTGTCGAATTCGGACTATATCGATGAGCTGACCGGCCTTGTTGAACCAACCGGCAACTTGATGTTTACAACTACAGAAAGCAAGTTGACCATCGAAGTTAGCGAACTAACTAAAGTAGGCCACTCAATCGCAGTTTTAGTTCTGGTAACCTGTCTACTTGGCCTAGTTAATGGGCTTGATTTCACGCAACCTGAATCCGGACTTGTTAGACCAGATGAGTTCGTGTTTCGATTTGCTCAAAACGCTCCGGACGAATCCGCTATTTTCAACGGCAATGTGTACGATGATGAAGGAGAACCTATCGACAACGCAACAGTATACATCTCTTGGTATGAAGGCGATTATTGGAATACTAGTTCAGTTCAAACAAACAGTGATGGATTTTTTGAAATTAAACAACTAGACCCAGGAATTACGAGAGTCGATATAATTGTGGATAGGGATGAATACAAAGATCGCTATTCTAACCGAGTATTACTGTCTCCACCTGCATTATTTGAGCCAATAGGTTTCACCAGCATTGATTTCAAGATTCCTTCTCAAGAGGAATTTGCCAACCAGCCATGTGTTGACGGCACGACAAATTGCACAATTAGAGAAATTGATAATTCAGCTAAACAAATGGATCACCCACTCATGGATTCAGGTGCTTCACTGATCTATTCAGCAATTGGCATTGGATTTATCAGTTTGGCAATATTAGCAGCCGGATTTGCGATTTGGTCAATGAAAACAGGATCAGTTTACTTGCTTAGAACCGCTACAGTTCTGTCATTCTTTACTATGGGGCATTACTATTCTGCTTGCATGTTTAGTTTAGTTGCCTTTATTCTAACTTTTACTATTAGCAAACCACGTCGGACACTCAATTAACCAAAACTCCGAGCAATCTTCCGTCTGTATTATCACCTCGAACGGTCTAACAGCATCAATGAACATGGTTGGCGCATGTTGGATGACCCGTTTACTGGGTGAACCTGTTTCGGCGTTATCAATTGATGAATCAAATGACATCATTGCTGGTGGGTGGCATGGTGTGTTGACGTACTGGGACTGCGATGGTGAAAATAGTTGGTCAACCAACCTGCCAGATAGAATTGGCAGCATTGCATCTAATGAAGAATTTGTTTTTGCAACAGCGGGCCTACACATTGTAGCAGTGAGTCGAAAATCTGGTGAATTAATCTGGCAGTTTGCCCTTGAAGGCAGTGCTGATGAGGTAATAATTCATGAAGGCCGTGTTTATGCTACCTCATCAGTTTATGATATAGAACACAATGATTTCATCGATTCAGCGGTCTGGTGTTTTACCTTTGACGGGAATAACCTTTGGACAAAGCACATGGATGAGCGCCCATGGACAATTTTTTCCGACAGTAATGCGGTAATTATTGGACTAGGACGGCCAAAAATGGGTATTGCAATGTTCAATCCGGATGGCGAAATAAACTACCAACAATTGGCACCCATATCTCCCGTCACCTTTGGGAAATTAATTGCTAATAAACCAATATTTGGTCATGCTAATGGAGACGTATCATCTGTCAATGGTAAAATCACTTCAATAGAAGGGGAGTCAATTGAGGCAATTTTGGCAGATAACCAAGAAAACCTAATTATTGTTGCAGAGCGTTCAATCAACTGCTTAAGCAATGATGCCTCTCAATCATGGTCGATAAGAAATATTCACCCATCAAGCCAGGCGATTGGTTTTGAAATTAATAATAGCCAAAGTTTCTGGTATGCTCATTCAGACGGTTTAAACGGGCTGTTAAAGATAATTTACTGCCATAGCGGTCAACAGATTGCCGCAATAAGTTGCAGTAAAATAAGTAATATCGTGTCCAGCAGTAACCGGATAGTTGTTGGTAATGAAGCGGGAGAAATACTTGTTTGGGATGCAGAGATGTTAAACCGAAGACTTGAGAATGAAATCGACACTGACCAAGACGATCACAAGAAAGCCTTGAGAGATCGTCTCAAAGCGCTGAAGAAGCGCTGACATCCACTTGATCTTCCAACCCAATCATCTCAATAATTTTGTACATCCATTCTAATTTCATCAGTTTTTGTGCAGTATTAGTATTCCCAGACCATTTACCGATTTGCCCAGTGGAAAATCCGAGGAGCGTAATATCTTCTGATTTCACTCCCAACCCAATCGCCAAACATACAGCACGATCTCCATCAGTAAAACCACCAAAATTCTCCATTCCACTGATGCTTTGATTGACTTGATGAGTCAATATTAGGTTGGGTTGGCTGTAATATCTATTCCATTTATCTAGCGTTTTTTCCCACCGTTGTTGGTTATCTCCGTGCGCGTGGGCAACAAAAAGCACACCATTCTTTGCTACTGCATCAAGATGCGGATTGCCGTCAAAATCAGTTACTACGCAGGCTAAATTGTGGTGGTTTGCTATTGCACCAACAGAACCATCTGCTGCAATGATTGCACATTTTTCTAAATCAGTGGATGACAATTCTGCTTCAGTGATAGACGCCCCGATAATAATCACTCGCGCACTTTCTGTTAGGGTTTTTTGCAAATTATTTTTATTAGTTTCACGGGCTCTTGTTGACCATTTCTCAACTCCAAACGGACTCTGCTTGGAAAACAAAACGCTCATTTTGTTAGCACTCGATAAATCATCAGCATAACTCCAACTAAAGTGCTCTCTTACCATAGACTGCACCCGTATTAACTGCAAGGCCAAGTCTTCAGTCACAACCCTGCCAAGCCAATCAACCAAATGAACCATTATCATGGTGGTATTGATATGGGTCTTAGAATGTCGAGTCCTCATGCCGACTCCAAAAGTCACCCCCTCAATAGAGGATGAAGTGACTTTAGCTAGGTATCCATTCCTCCCTCAAGCTTCTTCATGGATACAAAATTTAGCCCTCACCCACGATATCGACTTGGATGAATTACTACAAGGCCAATGGATGGAAAAAGCCAGACAACGGGCTCGCATTAGGTTGATAGATTCAATTGAATCAAAGGAAGGAGTAGCCGTTGTTGGTGGAGATATTTTTACCGAAGAAGGGCGAATAATAGAAGCATTTTCGTTTTATTATGCACGTCTTGTAGTATTTGCCTCCGAAGATGAAAGACTGATATCTCGATGGGCACAAGCAGAGGCAGCACGGGCGGAACAGATTTTAATTAGAGACTCAGAAAATTTGATAAAAATTGCTAAAACATTTCTTTCACGAATCGAAAAAGATGATCATTCAATCGCTCTTTCACAACCAACGAGTCGAGCAAGTGCAAGAAAACTAAGGCAGAGCCAAGATGGCAATATATGGAAAATTGGACTTGCTGATTTCATCGAAATATGCCCTAAAATAACCGGCTCGAGGTGGCGCCTAGCCAATAATCAAGTTAGCGCTGGGCAAGTAACACTGTTCAATGAACAGCAATATTCATCTTCAGCAAAATTAGCCAGATTACTGCGCGAACGAATAAAACAACATATCGAGCAGGAAGCGCTTGAAAAAATGAAAAAAATCGACCTTGAACTTGCTATGCGTCTTGCAGAACCAGTGGGGATGGTGCGTAACCTAATGGCTAGCAAAGCTAGCGAAGCAATCGCTTTGGTCGGTGCAGAAGAATCGGATTGGCCGCCATGTATGAGAAACATAATTGCTGAATTAACCAATGGAGTAAACGTCAACCACTTTGGTCGTTTATTCCTTGCTTCAATATCTGCGGCATTAGCCCTGCCAGAAGAATCCTGTGTTGGATTTTTCAAAGGAGCGCCTGATTTTAAAGAATCAACCACCTCATATCAGGTAAAACACGTCTATGAAGGAGCATACACGCCTGCTGGATGCAGTAAATTGAAACTAAACCACAACTGTCCTGTACTACCTGGAGACGATCGGTTATGCGATATATCATGGATGGACCACCCGCTAAAATATATCCGTGCAACACAACGCTGGAAGGCAAAAAATCGTAAACCCGAAGCGGAAGTTCGACCAGATGATTCACCGATTGAAGGGGAGCAAACTAATCAAACCGAATCAAGTGATTCTGATCAAAAACCTACCGTTTCATAGCCAAATCGCGCGAAGGATTTGAATTGTAAGACGCTTTAGCCTGCACAACCAACGGTGATATCTATGACTCGTACGCTCGTTTTGACAGTTGATCGTGACAACGATCTTGGCATTAAAACTGCTATAAGAGGACCTGTAGTTGGGCGCCGACAAGTCCTTACTGCGGCACTTAAACTCGGTATTGCCGACCCGGAAGAAAGCGACACAAATGCAATTTTAGGCGCTTTATCACAACACGACAACCTTTCAGAATCACTCGGGGATGATGATGAGGTTGAAATCGCAATTCTTACTGGTGATGAAAAGGTAGGGATTCGTTCAGACCGGGCAATATCTGCTCAACTCGAAGAAATAGTCACCACATTCCAACCAGACAAGGCTATTCTAGTGACTGATGGGGCTGAGGATGAATCTGTTTTGCCGATTATTCAGTCTCAAGTTAGAATTGACCATGTTGAGAAAATAATAGTCAAACAATCAAAAGGTATTGAAGGCACTTATTATTACATAGTCAAAGCTCTTGAAGACCCTAAGTGGCGCGCTAAGATTATGATTCCATTTGGACTTGTGTTGGCGATATTAGGCCTTGGGATAATGTTGCCAGCGGAAATTGGCGGTATTGTAATTGGTGCACTACCATTAGTATCAGGGCTGTATATTTTCAGTAAGGGTGCAGGAATTGAGACAACCGTAAACCGAGTAATCCAAGAAATGCGAGATAACGCAGATGCGGCAATGTTTTCGTCATTGTTGTGGACTGCCACCTTGTTCAGCGCAATATTTGCGGTGGCTGAAGGATATCGTGCCTATACCAATTTGGTAACTGATAGTACAACTTCAATATTGTGGCTTGAGGTTACTCATGCGGCTTTAGCATGGATAGTTATTGCATTCTTAACCTCGACAGCAGGCTTTATGTTTTTACGTCTTAGACGTGGTTCATTTTCAGGGCGGTTGATCGTTTTGAGCATATTTGGCATGGTAGTTTACTCATTCGTAGATTCAGCACTCCAAATCTCAACAAACGTTCTAAACGGTGAATCTTATGAATTCAGCGTTAATCAAATTCTAACTGATTTGGCATATCCATTGATTTGGGTAGTTGTGCTATGGATGGCTACCACCATCAAGAATTCATTACAAGCCAAGCAAGCCCAATCAGACCGCTATTGGGGAATTTAATCACAGAATGAAACGCGGCAAAACCTTAGCCATTGTTTTGTGGCCCACAACACCAACCAACACTCCTTCTTGGTTAACCACTGCTACCTGAGTAAGGCCATGGGTAAGTAATAGCGCCCCAGCCTTTAGTAGAGGGGTATTTGATTTCACAGTCAATGGCGGCAAAGTGATTAGTTGCTTTGCAGGGACGCTCAACATCCAGGCAACCGAACGTTCGACATTCTTTTTTGCGACAATCTTCAATACATCAACAGCATGAATTCTTCCCATTGGAACGCCTTCCTTGTTAACAACGAAGACGTGGTCCCAATTGTTTTGCGTCAAATCATCTAAAACATCAGCCATAGTGTCGTTAGCAAAGACCCAGTTTGCATCAATCATAGTTTCTCGACAGGTGATGCCCCTTACAGCCTTAGACCGTTCTTGAGGAGTCATTTTCTCCAATTTCTCACGTGAAGATTTACGCATTTTTGTCCGACTCATCCCTTAGCCCCTCAAACCGTGGCCGTCAACAATCGGTTTTGAACTCTTCCAATATATATATCATGTATTGGCCCAGTTTTTGCAAATTATCTAGGTAATCAAATCAGGTAAATGCTCTAAAACAAACATTGCTTCCATGACATTATGACGATTATTTCTCCGGACGAATACACGCTTCTTATGGCTGCATCAGATTATGAGAGAAACTTGCAAGCAGTTGACATCGGTAAAAAATATGATCTCACACCAGAACAAATATTGGCAATGCTACCAATCAATCAGCCGGCAAATCAGCAATCAATTAACACCACATTGCCGCCAACAAGCAATTATCGGTTCGAATACGATCCTAGTCAAGATGCTTCACAACGCCGTCAACAAGTAAGTCAAGCGATTAACTGTCCCGGATGTGGTGTTGCGTTAGGAATCCCAGCAATTCGACCAATCAAAGTAACTTGCCCCCAATGTCAATTAGAATCAACCTTCACGGAATAATCGGCGTCTTCAAGAACAAAAACTTAGAGGCTCCTATATGGAGAAGATGAACGCCTCGATGTGGCAATATGCTCCGAATAATTCACCGCTTCCGTTGCCAAAATCCTCATTCATTGTTTCCAATAAGGAATTTTTTTCGCTGGATTTACCTCCAATTGGTGAACAAGAGGCCTCTATTGAGAGCATCAAGGAAGCGATTGGTAATGCTATAGTTGGGCAAGAAAAAGTCAACCAACACCTAACAAATCATGGCGCTCCAGCAATGAACGATAGACGCCCTCTATTGCTGCTGGGAGAGTTAGCAAACCCGTTTCAACTAGCCCGACTCGGACTTGGCATAATACCAGTAGTTACTGTTAGAATCAGGAATTTGTGTCGCACATATGCAGATAGCCTAGACCCACGAATGATTCAACCTGGAGTCCACCACATTACAATGGCTAGATCTAAAGGATGGTGGGAAAAGACCCACCTCGGCTTTGTTACAGTTCAACAAATGAAGACAATGATTCAGTGGTTGGGTAACGGTGGAAGTACTGATTGGCGCCCGGTAAAACCCAATGAAGGAGAAATAATGCTAGAATTCGATTCAGAGCTTAGACATCCAACCATAGAGTCAATGTCCTTGGAAGGTAATATCGAGACTTGTACTGACGTAGAGCCAGATCAAAACGGGCCAAAATTTGATGTGAGCCAAGTAATAGTTCCAGTTCACACAAGGCATGGGTGTTATGATAGCAGGGGAAAAATCATCCGATGTTATCATGTCGGCCAGAGAGACTTCCATTCAAATTATTTCAGAAAAGGCTCTTTCATGAAATGGCAGGATATTTTAACAACTCTCTAAACATGAATACTGGGGCCCCAAGGACCTCCCAATTTAGCCATTATATATTTTGTAAGCGTATCAATATATGATAGAGATGAGGGGCAAAGGAAGTCAGAAAGAAGCTAGATTAGAGAGGCTAAAAGAAGAGATAATAGAATACATCGCGGGCGTTCCAGATTGTTCTGCTGCTGACATAGTTCATTACCTCTCTAATGAACGTAGAATGCGCAATCATGGCCTAACAACAAGAAAAGTTGGCTTATTTATCCCCAGGTATTTGTCAGACATCATTGGGTTCAAATTAGACAACACAACAGGCAAGAGGTTGTATAGAGTAGCCGCGTAAACGGCAGATTCATTGGCATAGACCTTTTCGGGCAACCATGGAATGGCCCAGAGAAGTATTTTCTAAAGTCCTGTTTCCCAGCCTTTCCCAATCAATCTCAGAACCTATTCCAATATTGCCAGAATTCCAGCCTTCTTGGACAATCCTTGACAAATCATCGCCTAATTCCTTGAAACAACAAATGGATGAATTGGTCAGCAATCATTCAAATTCACGAGACCATAATACATTCCCATCATCGGTTACCTTTGATGAAACCAATGGGCCAGTAATCATTGATAAGAGTGCATTAGTAGAGCCTTCAACCCATTTCATAGGCCCATGCTACATTGGCAAGGAGGCTACAATCAGACACGGCGCATATGTTAGAGAGTACTCTTGGATTTGTTTTCAAGCAGTAGTTGGACATGCTTCAGAAGTGAAACATTCAATTTTGCTTCCCGGAGCAAAAGCACCCCATTTCAATTATGTTGGAGATTCAATACTTGGCAAAGCTGTTAACCTTGGGGCAGGCGTGAAACTAAGTAATTTGAGAAATGATGGAGCAGAGGTGTTCCTCAGAATTGGCGATGCTCGAAGTTCAAGTGGGCTAAGGAAATTTGGCGCGATTTTAGGAGAAGGCTGCCAATTAGGCTGTAATGCAGTTACCAATCCGGGTACAATATTGGGCTGCAATAGTACCGTTTGGCCAAATGTCACAGTTACAGGTGTTCACGGAGAAAATTCCAACCACAGGTGATATTGATGGTTGAGAACCTATTTGGCACTGATGGGATTCGTGGACTAGTCAACTTAGAGCAGATGGATGATGAAATCGCGATAATGAGATTAATTGAACATAGAGAGATATCTCCAGCAATAATGACCCTAATTGGAGAATCATTAGGCCGCATGGCCAATCACGAACCTGCACAAAAAATGACTGTAGTAGTGGGATGGG
>CAXHFO010000058.1:0-8713 GCA_964015895.1 uncultured Candidatus Poseidoniales archaeon | reverse complement strand
GAAGTTCCATTGGATGCACCTATGCCAGCGGCACCAGAAATAAATGTGCCAGCAGCACCAGTTGAAGATTCACTTTCAGACGATGAAAAGAATGAGTTGCTCGAAGAATTGAAATAATCAACTCGCTGAAACGACAACACCACTAGCAGATTGCAGGTTTAACGCGTCAATTAGTATCTTGACCTCGGCTTCTAATTCCCTGATCTCATCCAGTGTCGGTAATGCCTTTTCGTCCTTTTCTAGTGGCACCTTGAACCCAGGCCCGGGAATCCGGTGTAATGCTTTACCAAGCGCCAATGAGTCCTCAACCAGATTCCCATTAGCCGCTTTATGCCGTGCCTCTAAGCGTAATTTGACCCAATTTTGATATTTCTTAAGATTCGCAGCAATTTTCATTATCAGCCATTGCCGTTTCTCATCATGTTCATCTCCCTGGGGCAATAATCGCAAAACTAATCTCAATAAACGATCAAACCGAACATCCCTAGGCGACTGGCCAACATGCTTGGCGAGACCTTTTCGTATCGAGTCAATTTGCTTTTCAGCGCCACCACCTTCTTCAAAAGAGGCTAAACCAATCTTTTTCATGAATATATGGAGGTGTTCCAACGAACTTAGTTCGACATCATTGCCTTTCCGAACCACTTGTTTTTTCTCAGGCGCGTTACCACCAACCCATGCTTCATTGTAATCTGGCGTTGAGAGATCGTCTCCAACGAATTTGCCTTCTTTGTCTCTTGCTCGCTTCGGAACTTCCGGTTTTGATGGTAACGGACTATCTTCGGTAGGTTTTAGCTCTGTTATCTGTTCAGCAGATGCTTGCTTCGGTTTTTCTTCTAAGACTTCCGTCTCGATTTTTTTGGCTTCTTCCATTGCATCAAGCATAGCCTCATGAGCATCTCCAAGAGAATCAGCGGGTTCAATAATTTGTTCGGGAACCGGCATTAGCGTTTTTCTAATTGGAGTTGGAGACCAAGGCGTGAAGGTAAAATCCTCGTCCTCAATAGGCAATTTTGCTAGTTCTACCATCATCTTAGGTATTTGTTCGGCAATAGCGGCAAGTCTAAGCGGATTTTGTAACTCTTCTTGAATCTGTAATGCTAAACTGACATTTCTATTCCATGGCATAGCGGCGAGCCTTCTGCGTAGTGAATCATGCCTTGCCATTACAGGCCTAATTTTAGCTAACATTTTGGCCACTCTCATTGGGTCTGTAACAAATATCTCATTAAGTTCATTTACATACCAACCAGCACTTTGAAACAAATTCAATTCATGCGCAATTTTGGTTTTTATTCGTTCACCAATTTTCCCACCAACCACTGAATTGCCAGTGTTAGTGAAATCTGTTGTTGAACCATATTGCCTTGCTTGAGCAACAAACTCTTCAAATTCTGCTAGATTGAAGGTGCTTGACATGGTATCTTCTGAGGCTTTTCCCTGACCAATTAAGTCAAGTAAATCACGCTCTAGTAATTTCCTATGTCTTGCACCCCTGGTGATAAGTCTAGCAATCAATGCCTCAGTATCTATAATGATGTCTTCACCAGCCTCAACCTGTTTTAGCAGATTTATGCGTTTCTCAACTTCCTTTTTACCACTATATGATATATCGATTTCAAGCAATCTGTTAACACAATCTATTCGGCTATCCCAAACAATTTCATTATGTTTGATAATTTCTAGCGCGCTAAAAGGATCGGTGGTAATTCGAGATTCCCAGTCATCCATGACTAAGCCAAGAGTTTGATATTTTTCGATAATCGAATAACATTGCAACTCAACATCTTTCCATTGCAAATCCAATTGGTCAACAATCTCTGTTAATGCTTCAGTATGTTCTAAATAGCCAATATATTGCTTGGCATTTTGAACTCCGCTTATTCGTTGCTCAAAGAATTCAAATCGTGTAACTACTGCTAAATGCTCGTCAATTTCCTTGGTTAATTCAGGCAAATTAATTTCCCATTCAAATAAATCCTTGGCCATAATCATGGGGGCAGGAAACTTAATCCCCGCATCAGTCCAATTAGCAATCTCAAGGTTCAAATGATATAATCTACTTTTCAAATCACTACCCATTGATGATATTTGTTTGGTTAATTCGGTTAAATCCGCTTCACTGCTGCTGCCTAACAACAACTTTCTTTCTGCTTCATATTTATCCGCTAACTGACCATCAAACTCGGCAATTTCATCGATAATTTGTAATCTTATCATCTCATGGAAATTGTGTAACCGTTGTCGCTGAGCAATTTCTTGTAATGCATCAACAAGGTTCATCTCAGCAATGTTATCCATATTGTGCCCAGCTTCCTGCAGAGCCTGCGCAGCAGAGTATATCGTTCGCTTTTGGCGCGCTTCATTCTGTTCAATTTCAGATAACTGAGCATCAATATGACTAAATAAATTAGGGTCATTCATCAGTGGAATAATTAGATTCAATTGAAGTTTTGAAGACTCGTCAAGCGCATCACAGCGTGCTAAGACGAGCATCCGCTCTTCACCCATCATAACCGACTCCCAATCTCTTCGATTGTTCTCTAAGACCAATTCCCAACGACGATTAATCTTAGCCCATTGTTCGTATCGTTCATTGATGTCAGGGAAGTCCATCGGATTAGTCAAAGCTTCAATCCATTCGCTAAACAACCCTTCCGAGATATCTAATCGTTCTAGCCAATCATGACCCATTCGCTCAACTAATGATTTTGTCGCTTGAATAAGATATTCAACGCGCATTAGGGCTTCAGTTGCCGCAGAATCATTTGCTTCGAGATATTGCCTTATCTCAGCAGTATCCCACCCATCATCTGTCCATTCAGCGATATGATTATTGAACCAATCTGGATTGGCTTCAGTCATATTTCCTTCCTCCATGGACAGACCTATTACTCCGTGAGCCATGATAGTCTTTCAATGTGAGCGCTGATTACCTTGGTAATTGGTAGTTTTATCAGTAATTTTTTCATCTCGGCTAATTTTTGGGGGGTCGAAAAAGCCAGTCAAGAGATTCATTCTAGCCAAAGGGCATAAAGGCTCAAACTAGATTCGATTCGCATGGAACCAATTACTGCCTTGTTTGGGATTGCCTGTCTTGGTGCAGGTGGGGGCGTCGGATACTGGTTGAAACAAAACCACGAGAAAATGCAAAAACTATCCGATTTTAACATATTATTACAAGAATCACAAAGCGCTCATTTCACGCATCTAAACACCCAAGTAGCCGATGTAAATACTAGACTTTCTACGCTAAACAGCATGGTTGATGCGCTACGAGCCACCAAACCAGAGTTAGACGGGGCACTCAAAGCATACAGTACGCTTGCCCATCTTGAGCAACTCGGTGAAATGGGCGATTCACTAGATGATGTCGAACCATTTGCCAATGCACTTGCTGCTTTAGAGACACTAATATCGCCAATCTCGGTTGAAAGCATAGTTGGCGCCAACGATCTATTGACTCAAACCAGTTCAAACATGGTGATGCAATTAATCGAAATTTTCGACGCCCACAATATGGATGTTAGTAAAATCGGCCTCAAACCAGTTTCTGCCCACAAACTAGGCCACGCAGCCTTGAGTTTGAGAAGGTATGATTGGGCTGAAACCTGTTTTGGTATCGCTTATGCATCTTCTCCAGGCAACGCGAACGTCTTAGAAGCGCTTGAATACATTGCTATTGAGAAAGGCGACGAAGTATTGCGTAGACATTGGCTTGAAGCAAGAATGACAGTTAATCCTGACAATCCAGACCTGCTAAGAGCGCATGCTCACTTACTGGCTAAGATGGGCGATATGGAGGCTGAAAGAGACGTACTTCGACTTGAAGCACTAGGTCTTGATACTCCAGCAGATCGCTCGTTATTGTCCGGCCTAAGGGCTAGAGCCGGCTCACGCTCAGAGGCCTTAGAATCGATTGAACAAGCTCTTGCTGAAGACCCAACACAATCCAAGGATTGGCTATCCTATGCCAACCTGTTGCATCAAGGAGGGGAAATGAGTAAAGCCCTTGATGCTGCAGATAAGTGTTTAGAATTAGACCGTCAAAACGGCGGGGCATGGGCTCTTAGTGCGACAATCTTAGCACCTAAGAAAAACCGCTTGAAAGAAGCTCTCAAGGCAGCTGTTCACGCAGTTGCCCTCGATGCAGGGGGCGTAGATTTAATTTTACTAAAGGCCGATTTACTACTTGCAGAAGGCTCAGCAACTGCGGCTGAAGAATCGTTAACCAAGGCGCTTGAAAAGGATATGATGAACGGAGAATTAAGGGCAAGAATTGCCACTAGACATCTGTTAGATGGCCGACCAGATGATGCGCAAAAGTTACTTGATGAAACCCCAGTTGGAATCGACCACGCGTTATTACATGTTGTTGAAGGGCGACTCCACTTAGTCAACGCAGACAAGGAAAGGGATGGCACTGGAGAGACGGACGCAACACTACTCTCGGTGGCAATTTCCGCCTTTGAAGGAGCGCTAAAACTGAATCGAGAATTAGGCGTTGCTTGGCTTGGCATGGCGCGTACTAACAGATTGTTGCGCAATTTAGATGCAGCCGAAGAAGCCCTGACTAGGGCCCGTAGATTACTAGCTGAAGATGACCCTTCAGCTGCAGCAGAGGCAGCACTTCTAGCACTCGACCAAGGCGACGTTACCGCAGCAGCCAACCTAATTGATGTTGCAGACATTCACGGTGATAGTGCGGTAATCTCCTATGTAAGAGGCAATATCGAGGCTAGAACCGGCCATCTTGACCGAGCACTCGAATACTATGGTAAGACTTTGAAAATTGACCACGGCCACATTAGAGCCCGACTTAACAGGTGCAGTATCTACATGGCACTTGATGAAGGCAGAAAAGCCCTTGATGATGCAGAAATACTGCTCGATTTAGCCCCGAACTTCACCCTCGCTCGGTTCCGTAAAGCCGAGGCTGGAATGATGTTAGGCGAGTGGGCCAAGGCCCGTGAAGACCTTGATGTTGTACTGGAAAGAGCCCCACATCATCACCAAGCCATGACCCAACTAGCTGCTTGTTTCATCGCTTTGGGTAGGCCTGAGCGTGCAGAAGCACCGCTTAATGATGCGCTAAGAATTGCCCCGAACCACGCTCCAGCCTGGCATCAAAGAGGACTGTTATACCTTGAATGGGGCCGTGATGACAATGCTCTTAGTGACTTTGAGGCGGCGGTAAAATCCGAAGCTGACCATTTTGATGCCCACCTTCACATCGCCGCAATGCATCATGAAGCAGAGCGTTTTGACCAAGCCGGTGCAGCTTGGAGAGCCGTACTAAACCTAGACCCTGATCACGTAGTTGCTAAGACACGCCTCGAGGAATGTGAAGTCAAACTAATGGCTCAACAGTGATTACTTCTTGGCTGCAGCCTCTGCTTGAGCAACCGTTGCCCTAACTGCGATTGCAGTGTCGGGTGTAACTGAGATACTGGTAATTCCACAGTCGATTAAAAACGGCGGGAATTCATCTGGGAAATCGGATGGAGCTTGTCCACAAATTCCTATTTCCAAACCCTGGGCATTGAATTTTCTGACAATATCTCGAATCATTGACTTAACTGCCGGTGAGCGAGCATCAACAGGATTTTGATATCCTTCTAAATCATCACGAGAGACGGCATAAACAGTCTGCACCAAGTCATTAGAACCAATTGAGCCACCGGCTAAATCCATCATATCCATGAATCTATCAGCTTCAATGGCATTGGAAGGTAATTCAACCATAACAAATAATTCAGTACCAGATTTAGGCCCGATTTCATTTTCATCAAGCAGATTCTTTACCATTTCCCCTTCTTCAGGTGTTCGGCAGAATGGGACCATCAATTGTAAATTATCTAATCCAAAGTCATATTTGACCGATTTCATCGCCGCGATTTCCATTTCAAAGGCCGGCTTAAATTTCTCATCTAGGTAACGTGACGCACCGCGCCAAGCAATCATAGGGTTTTCTTCAACCGGCTCAAAGATTCCGCCGCCTAACAATTCTCGGTATTCATTAGATTTGAAATCAGATAATCTAACTAGGACCGGTCTTGGATAAAACGCTGCACAGATCAGTCCAACACCTTCGCGCAGCTTGTCGATGAATAAGTCACGCTTATCTGAATACGCCCAGGCGCGACTGTCAAGTGATTCTACTAGCGTGCGAATGTCGTTGATATCAGCGGCACCAAATGATTCATGATACGGCTTTAACCCATCAGACAACTCGCCCGTGTCAACATAATGTTTCAATTCATCATGGTGGACAAAAGCCAGTGGGTGAATGCCTAATTCTGAAGACAGAATAAATTCAATTCTCGCTAATCCAACCCCGTCAACCGGCAATCTTGAATCAGTCAAGGATTTGGTTGGAAAACCGACATTTAATTTTATCTTAGTAGTCAAATCAAGTTCTTCATCAAAAGAAACCTCTTCAATTTCAAACGGCACTTCGCCTGAATAAACATATCCTGTATCGCCCTCAGCACAACAACCTGTTACGGTGCTAAACGGGGGCAAGTCCATGGCATCCGAGCAACCAACGATAGCCGGTATACCAAATTCTCGGGCAATAATTGCTGCATGTGAAGTTCGCCCACCTTTACGAGTAATTATGAGTGATGCTTGCTTCATCAACGGCTCCCAGTCAGGAGTAGTCATCTCGGTAACTAACACGTCGCCTTGCTCAAACACCGATAGTTCAGAGGAGATTTCCTCCATTGACATACCACTTTCTAACAGGTTGCGCAACTCCCGCTTACCGTCTAAAACCTCGCCATAGGTTCGATACAATCTGACCTTTCCAGTGCCAATTCGCTTACCTACTGCTTGTCCAGTAGCCAATACTCGCCCGTCTTTTTTGAGTTTGCCCGCTAATATTTCATCGATTTTGTAAACCGTCATTTTGCTACTGACTTGCTTTGAATGAATGGTCTCAGGTCTTGCTTGAACGATAAATAAGTCGCCGCTAACACCGTCTTTAGCCCATTCAATATCCATCGGCTTGGCAAAATAATCCTCTATTTTCAACGCCATTTCTGCTAATTCAACACATTCCTCTCGAGTTAGCGACCAACTTCGTCGTTGGTCATACGGTACCGCAATTGACTGGACATCATTAGCCGCCTCTTCATGATAAATCATCATCTGCTCTTTACTGCCTAAAGTGCGATGAACGACTGGGAACTTACCTTGTCTAAGGCCTTCTTTCCACACGGTGAATGTGTCAGGCGAAACCACTCCTTGTACTACTAATTCCCCAAGTCCGTATGAGGAGCCGATGTGTATTACTCCGTTATGGCCAGAATCAGGATCGATGGTAAACATCACTCCCGAGCAGGCTTTATCCGATCTTGCCATTTTCATCACAACCACTGCAATCGCACTATCAAGTGGGTGCATTCCGTGTTCTATGTGGTAACCAATCGCCCGCTCGGTGAACATACTCGCAACACAGCGACGCCATTTCTCGATGATGTCTTGGTCGCCACTAACATTGAGATATGATTCATATTGGCCAGCAAATGAAGCTTCAGCAGAATCTTCTGTGGTTGCTGATGAGCGAACTGCCACATCAACTCCAGGATGATATAAGTCACATAACTGACCATATTCTTGGGCAATTGCTTGTTTAATCTCATCAGGTACCGGAGTTTCACGTACTAATGAACGAGCTAATGTCGCCCGACTGTTGAGATTCAAATGGTCTTCCGGGTCTGCGTCACGCAGGCAAACCTCTAGCGCATCAGCGAGTGTAGAACACTTAATTGCCGCATTTCGTAGTTGTTCGACGTCTTCTGGAGCACCAACGTTATTCCACGTTGAGTCAGGTATTTCGGCATTAATGAATTGCTTAAATGCGTCAGTTGTCAAAGTAAAACCGTTTGGTACTTTGACTCCAATCTTGGATAATTGTTGGAACATCTCACCAAGTGACGCACCTTTCCCACCAACTGTGGCAACATCTTTCATATCAGCATTAGAGAACCATTCGGCTAGTTTGGCGGATGCCATAAATCGCATTAGGCTGGTTCACTAATAAGTGGCAGTTTAAAACCACAAGAGAGTTATTAATTTTTGTCCACAAAAAGCAATTTATTGCTATCACATTACTCCAACAACTTTGATTAAAATTCGCTTGCGTCTTTGACCATCAAATTCTGCATAGTGAATTTGTTCCCACGTACCTAAGTGAAGGCGTCCATCCCTAACCGGCATGGTAACTTGTTGGCCAAGCAATTGACGTTTAAGGTGCGCATCACCGTTATCCTCACCAGTTCGATGGTGATGATACTCTTCGCCACTGCGTCCTTCCACGCCATAGAACGGCGCCACTTTCTCCAGCCACTGCATGATGTCATGGTGTAGCCCGTATTCAAGGTCGTTAACATAGCAAGACGCAGTAATATGCATTGGATTAACCAGTACTAAACCGTCTTTTATTCCTGATTCACTAACTACTTTTTCGACTTCCCTGGTGATACAGATAATTTCGTAACGTTTCTCAGTATTCATGTAAATTTCTTCAACATATGTCGCAGCCTTGCCGGTAATCAATTCGCCCATGTTGTCAAGAAACGGCAACTAGTCTATGAACAAACTACCCAACCATTCAATCAAAAACACACTGCATGGAATGTCCATAGATACAGTCGATTATTTACCAGACCTGCGCTTTTCTTCTTCGATATGATCTTTCCAGTACTGC
>CAXHFO010000057.1:0-8789 GCA_964015895.1 uncultured Candidatus Poseidoniales archaeon | reverse complement strand
ATAATGAAGGTGGAGGTGGATACAACAACGGAGATTACAACGATGATTTCGGTGGCACTTCATCAGCAACTCCGCTGGTATCAGGAGTCATAGCACTGATTTTAGAAGCCAATCCAAATCTTACTTATCGTGACGTTGAACACATTATTGCCCATAGTTCTAGGCAAAATCATGCTGATGATGATTCATGGGGAACTAACGGCGCAGGACATGATGTTAGTCACAAATATGGCTTTGGGGTAATTGATGCCAGTGCCGCAGTGGCCCTAGCGGAGAATTGGAATAATGTTGATGAAGAAATTAATTTCCAATCCGGCCTCATTGACATTCAAGACACCCCAATCCCTGATAATTCTGCACCTGGAGTAATTGAAACAGTACAAGTTCCAGACTCCATTAAGATAGAACACGTGGAGGTCATTGTTGACATTGATCATTCTTATCGCGGCGACTTAGCAATCACCCTAACCAGCCCAATGGGTACTCAAAGCAAACTATCTGAGAAACACGAAGATAGCAATAACAATCTGAATGACTGGATGTTTACTTCAGTTCATCATTGGGATGAGGATAGTTATGGAACTTGGACTCTGTCGGTTGAAGATCAAGGAAATGGCGACACTGGGACATTTTACGACTGGGAATTGAACATCTATGGGACTGAATTAAACATTGATAGAGATGGTGATGGGCTTACTAATGCAGATGAAGATAACATTCACGGAACCGACCCCGATGACATCGATACTGATGACGACCAAATCAACGATGGTGACGAAATTAACGTCTACGGTACCAATCCACTAAGTGGTGACTCTGATAATGATGGCCTGGATGATGGCTTGGAAATACTAGTCAATGGCACAGACCCGCTTGATAGTGATACTGACGATGATGGTTTGACTGATGGCGCAGAAGTAAATATCCACAACACCAACCCACTTGTTCCAGACGTTGATCAAGACGCTGATACGTTCTATTGGTTCCAAGACTGTAACGATACCAATGCTGCGATTTACCCTGGTGCTGTCGAGGTATTGAACTCAATCGACGACAATTGTGATGGTTTGTGGGATGAAGGATTTAACCAAACTGATAGCGATGCAGATGAGTTAAGCGATTACGCAGAGTACCACATTTACGGCACAGATTACACCCTGCAAGATACAGACGGAGATATGTTAGAAGATGGTGAAGAAATCTTAGAGTATCAATCAAATCCCCTTGTTTACGATAATGATTCCGACCTCGACAGCTTTTACTGGTTCCAAGACTGTGATGACAGCAACGATCAAATTAATCCGAATATGCCGGAGTTGCTTGATGGAATTGACAATGATTGTGATGAACAAGTTGATGAAGACTTCATTGGACTGGACCGTGACAATGATCAGTTGCCCGATTTGGTCGAATATTACACGATGAATACTGACCCATTGAACAACGACACTGATGGTGATGGACTAGAAGACGGTTATGAAATTCTAGAAATTGGCAGTGAGCCAACCGACTTTGATACCGACGATGATGGACTTAGCGATGGAATAGAAGTCTATCAAACACTAACTAATCCACGAATTCCAGACCTTGATGAAGATGGGGATGGTTTTAGATGGTTTGAAGAATGTAATGATGATGATAGTTCAATCAATCCCAATGCTGTAGAAAAATGGAATGGAATTGATGATAATTGTAATGATTTAATCGATGACGAAATCAACAGATATCAATACTTAACTTTCTCATCACTAACCAATAATACCATCAACGCAACTCAAGATATGTTATCGCTAAGTGTCGGAGTTGACTTGTCAGAGGAAGATTATGATGCGGCTGGTGTGGCAGTATATTGGTATCGCAATGGCACCTTGCTTACTCGTAATCTGACGTTTGAAGAAGGGCCCTTCAATTGTACAACTACTGAGTTTGGATTTGGCGGGATCTTGTGTGCAGGTAACGGTACCATCGGACCATACACGATCAAAGTAGTGATCTCTGATGAACTTGAAACCATTGAACAATCATGGGAAATAAACTATTTTGTTTACCATCCACCAATCATCGAGCCTGCTGAGGAACAATCAACTGTATCACAACTTATTGACGCATTATCTGCTAATTTAATGACTCTGGTAATTGCCACCCTTATTGGATTAATTGTGATTTTACTCGCGGTTCGAATGAGACAGAGTAAATCTCAAACCCTGCCCAATTCCCCGCCCCCACAACAATCATTTGGCCAACAAGTGCCGCAATATCGATACCAACAAGCTCAGCCAAAGTATGGTGAAGTGCCAGCAGCTCCGGATTTAACGATGCTAGACAATAAGTGGAAGTAATCATGTATTCATGACAAAATTCCAACCGATAACACGTCCATCCGTTGCATCTGCTACCAAATTGAACTGCTTATTCCAACCATCTTCTGTCCAATCCCTGGAAATATCTACTGTTGTAGCGCCATCTGTTGCATCACCAATATTGGAGAGAATAGAATTGATACCAGAACCTGGAACGACTACCAAATATCCAATCCTAGTTTCCTGGTGATAGGCGCCTGAACTTGTGAAGACACCATCATTACTGGATAGACTAGGAAACCGGTTTGCGTCTAATAGAGAGGTTTCAATGGTACTTAGGTTCAATACTTGTGGAATTAAATCACGATTGTAAGATACTGTCTCGTCATAGGTGCCTTTCTTGTCAAACTGACAATTTTCCTGGGTTGGCGTGCCGGTCATGTTGAATGTTACCCAACCTGCTGCATCATCACTAGCAATCCAAGAGATATTCCATTGGGTGTTTTGATCATACTTTTGGTCAACAGCCCGCCAAACATATCCATTATCATCTAGTGCCACTGTCGCTCCGCTAGCTGCGGTTTGGAAATAATCAAAACACTGCATTGCAGCCTCAAGATTATGAGTTCTTAGCGCTGAATCATCCGGCATATGTTGACCATTTGGACCCCAATTCGTTAATTCATCATCACTAGGTGATAATTCATTTGCTTGCGGTCTAGCATCATATGAAAGACCTAATTCTAAGGATTTAGAACCTCTGCTGAGTGAAGTCTTGACAAATTTATGGTTCATGGTAAGTTCACCATCAGGCAGAACATAATCCCCTAGTAATTTTGAGGTTGTTGAGCAACCTTGACGGTTACTATCACTACCAGATATTACCACGTTGACAGTTTGTTCGGTAGCCCAAGGATTGTTTTCTTCCACTAACAAAGTCATGCTTGCAGAGCCGAGGCATAAATCTTGGATATCTTGATTGGTTGCCACTATTTTCCACATGTCGGTACTACCTCTGGTTTCAGTGCCTAATACTCGCCAATCCCACCCTTGACTGGATCCTGAGGAGCCATCATCGATGTAACTGTTGGATAGTAATTCCTGTAATTCAACTGGTTGTAATAACATGGAAAGCCCCGGAGAAATAGTTTCAAGTTCACCAAATAGACCACCTACTCCAAAAGTCATCAAATTACCTTGATAGGTATCTTCAATATTGAGGTTCCAATCAACCGCAGTACCAATGGTTGCCCGATCTCTAATTTCTGTCCACTTAGTAGAAGTTAATTCGGCAGTACCACCAACACTAGCAGGGAAGTCAGAACATGCATTTGAGCCGGGGATACTAGAACGTAGATGGCGCTGGAGAGTAAAGGAATCAAGGTCGTAACTAGAAACTGCTTCAACAGTCAACCAATCCATTCCTTGTCCGCCTTTTGCACTAACTGCACCCTTTCGGTCCAAGGATGATTGAGAAACAAGTTCAGAACTATCTCCATCAGTTATTGCTACTCCTCCGGTTCCAGCGAATATTAGCCTAAGTTTACAAATATCGTCTTCAGTTTCAATCTGATCTAATACCAAATCTAGAAAGCCTTCACTAGCCATAAAATCACCATCTTCGATGATGTAACTCATATCGTCTCCATAACGCAAATTGTCGGCAGTAAATGGTTCAAGTTGATTGTTGAAATAATACCAAGCACCAGCTCCGACTATCATTAATACGAGAAATACTGCTGCAATCTTTGGTTGTTTAATCATATCAAGAAGAGTTGCTGGAGACTCTGCAGACTTAACTGTTGATTGTGTTACAACTTGAGTTTTGGGCGCTTTGACTTCTTCATCTAAAGTGATAAATTCGGCATCGAGAACTTCAGCATCTAAAATATCGTCATCACTGACTGTGACAACTACAGGGGCTGCTGTTGATTCTTTTGCCGGCTCGACTTCGGGAGTGATCGTATCATCATCTTCTAGTGACAAACTGGGTTGTAAAGCATCTAATTCCTCTGAAGCGGACGGTTGAGTTGTCGTTTCTCCAACTAATTCTTCAATTCCCAATTCTTTTTTTGATAATCCAGATTCAATCAAACGGTCAACTAAGTCCGATTTATTACCCGATGTGGGAAGGTCGTTTAGGATACATAGGGCTTTGAGTTTGGCCGCAGTAAGACTAGATTTTAACTCGTCGGACAACCTCTTCACCAGTCCTGCGCTATCGTTTCACCCTTTCAATCATCTTGTTTATTGTTTCAAAAACAATCGATTAACTGAGCTCGTTAGCACCTATGACTCGTATGGTATGTACTCGCCTGACTGGTCTTGGATGTAGATTGTTTGTTCGTATGAACCATCAGCCATTTTACGATAGAAATAGCCATTGCCTGCATCTTCATATGTCGAGGATTCTACAGGGTCTGCTAAAGTTTCTGGTGGTGATTCTTGAGGACTACTTGCTGGGGGCGGGCCGGCACGTTGTGATTCTGCTGGAGTTGAGGCGACATTGGCTGGCCCTGAACTTGGGCCTGTTGATTGTGGCGAACCTGTTGGGCCACTAACTGATTGAGGAGGACCGCCTGGCCCGGCAACTGGTTTTGGAGGACCGGATGGACCTTGGGTAATTTTTTGCTTTCTAGCGTCTTCCAATACTATTTGCTCCTCAGTAACTTTGTCATTTTCGAGTAATGCTTTGACTTTCTTGCCGACTTTTTGAGCACCAATAAAAGCGAATGATGAAAGTCCCAAAAAGAACAAACCGGGAACTCCAGCAATCACTTGATTAGGCCATAATTTACCGGTCACTTTTAAATTTGTATTACTGGGATCTACCAATTCTCCATTGTCATAAACAACCTTGGTATTCAAGCAGTATTGGGCCATATCTAAATCGAAATCAAAGATATACTCTTTACCTTCAACTGGTAATTTCACAAAGTCATATTGATAATGGTGGCTATTGGTTAATTTAGCAGTATTCTGTGCTTCGCTTAATTTTTCGATTTGAGTGCAATCGTCTATCTGTAAAACATATATCTCTAATGTTGTATTCTCAGTTGTGGGTGGCAATCGATCTACGCTAACTGTGACTTCATAGGGCACATCCATAAAATCTTCACCACCAAGGGATGGACCCCATACGAAACCGATATCTTTCTGTGCGGTTCCATACTCAAAGTCTGCATCCATCGGCATAGGGAACAAGGCAAAAGCAAACATTAGTAGGGCAATTCCAAGAAACATGAAAACATTCCATCTTGACTTTTTTAGCGACTCCTGTAGTGATGCTAAAGTTTCAAAACTTTCTTCATCCACTTCCTCAACTGATGTTGTTTCAGCAATGCTGCCTTCCTCTGTAGCCTCGTCTGCAACTGCTAACTCGCCCTCGGACATAAACTGCGGACGGATAATCAGCACTTCAAAGGCTCTATTGTCGTATAACAAATAATTTAGGCGATGATATCAAAAGGTAAGCGCTCTTCCTCCTGCTATGGACCTAAAACTAGCTGTACTGTCAAGAGGGCCAAGGCTCTACAGTACCAGACGTTTGGTTCAAGAAGCCAAAAAGCGAGGTATTGATGTCGAAGTTACCGACCCAATGAAGTTTTCATTATTCGTTGATGATGGTGCAATCGATATCCACCATGCTGGACAACCTTTCACTCATGCCGCGGTCATTCCAAGAATTGGCCATTCGATTACCAAACACGGTGTTGCGGTATTGAGGCATATGGAGCAATTGGGAATTTGGACGGTAAATACCGGCCAAGGAATTCTTCAAAGTCGCGATAAATTACATGCTTCGCAAATTTTAGCAAGAAATAAAATTCCAGTACCAAAAACTACCTATGTTCGAGATACAATTGATGTAGAACCTGCTATTGATTTTGTTGGAGGATTACCGGTTGTCATCAAAGTAACTCAAGGTACTCAAGGACAAGGAGTATTCTTACGCCATACATTACATGAATCAAGAAGCCTAGTCCAAGGTCTGTTACTGACCGGTAAATCTGTTCTAGTGCAGGAATACATTGCTGAATCACACGGGAAAGATATCCGTGCCTTGGTGGTTGGCGATAGAGTTGTAGCAGCCATGCGTAGAAGAGCTAGAGGCAGAGAATTCCGCAGTAATTATCACTTGAACGGGACTGTTGAAAAAGTTGAATTAACTCCAGAGTTTGAAGAACAAGCCTGTAGGGCTGCTAGAGTTTTGGGTCTAAATATTGCCGGAGTTGATTTGTTAGAGGCCGAAAATGGCCCCTTGGTATTAGAGGTCAATTCCTCTCCAGGACTGGAAGGTATCGAAAAAGCAAGTGGAGTCAACGTTGCTGGTGAAATTATTGATTATGTTGTCAGTGAGGCCGCATTTTCAGAGGTAGACTTGGACCAATTACTCAGGACTGTCCCTGGTTCTGGAGTCTTGTCATTGACTCTTAGAAATCATCCAACAATGGTTGGCAATAAAATATCTGATTTATTCAAATCAACCCATGAAATACCAGTATTTGCACTTTCAAGAGATAACGGGCTAGTATGGAATCCAGATTCTGAAATTCAGTTGCGTTATGATGACGTGATTATCTGTTATGGGGAGTTGAATCATTTGCGATCATCTTTGAAAAACGCAATTTTAGGGGTTGCAGAAAAGTCGTTTAATTCAACAAATAAAGAAGAAAGTAGTGCTTGAATTGTTTTAACAAACTTCAATTAATACTGCATGTGTAACAAAGATATGAGCAGAGGATTTATCGCCATCGTGGCCGTGTTAGCTCTTCTCATACCTCAGGCAATTATTCAACAAGAACAAACTGTAGATACGCTGGATAGAGAATACTTGACTAAATCTGCAGATGAAAGCAATTTGAACGGCGAAATTAGACTTCACAGCCAAGGTGGAATGTATGATGATGTGGAAAAATTAGTTTGGTCCCCAAACAATAATTCACCAAATAACATAATTCAAGTATCAATTATGATTGATGAGTTAATTCTAGAAACATCAATCAATGAAGTAAATACTAGCGGATATTGGCTTTATCAAAACTCTTCATCTCTACAATTTACCGAAATCGCTCCATTTTTTACCTTACAGCAGATTAATGACACTACATTGATTGTTTTTGATCTGATATATCCCGCAACAGTTTTTGGTGGGAATTATACTTTATCAGTCAATATAAGTTTTCAAGACCAAGCTCCATTCGAAATTTCACATTATGACTTAGTGTTTCTGACCTATGATTATCAAGTGTCGATAAATGATGAAAAAGAAGATTTACTAATGTGCGTTTGTAGCCCAAAAATTGTCGAAATCTTAGTTCACAATACCGGTGAAATTGGCACGGTAATTGAAATCGAAATGAGTATTGAAAGCCCTAATTATGAATTATTTGAGCTTACATGGGTTGATGAAACCGATGTTGGTTTATTTGACAGTGGAGAAGGACTGTCTAGGAATTTATCAATTGAATACATTGAATCGGACACTCCTGAAAATAAATTTGAAGATATTCCTGTTTCGATAAAAGTGTCTTATTTAGATGAGGAGGATATGCCTATTTACTTATTTGACGACTTATACTTCTTTGAGATAACTGTTTTACCAGAAGAAGCAAACCCAGAGCTTGAATTATCTCTTCCGTCATTAAATTTATCATATTATTCGCAAGGCCGAAATCTCTTAAAAATAGGAAATAATGCTTTGAATTCTGACCTTTTTTCGCTTAACTCATCTGAAGTTCAGTTTGATCTTACCATTGGAAATTTAGGTTTCGAAACCCAAATTGTAAACCTAGAATCAAATCAAGAATTTTTTGATTTCCGGATCATATATGATGATAATAGTTACACAATCCAAACTTTCAAAAATTTATCCCTGCCTATTTCTAGAATGAGTAATATTTCTTTGTCAATAATCGTCCAAAATATTTCTGAACTAAATCAGGGAGTAATGGAACTTGATGTTAAATTCAATAATTTATTTAACACTATTATTAGGTTGAAATTAGCAACCGCACCGGTCGTTTCAAGTGAGGTCATTTCATTGCAAGATAATGGTTTGATGCTCATGAGTTCAGTATTGAAGGAGAATATAACAGTTAATTTAGATTTTCAGGATTTTGAAAACTTTCTCCTTTTCGAAAATCGATGGCAATTGCATTGCTCGGTCGAATCTAACAATGCATCGCTCGCTGAATTAATAGAGATTGATTGTAGTGATGAAGAAACCATATTCCATCCAGAAATGAATAATGTTTACTTTTATTCTCTAGACTTTTCATTATCCTCTGGAACTAGGGCAGTATATGATAATTTCACGCTTTATTTCCATCTCCACCATTACCCGTCAATAGGGGATTCATCAATTGATTACTCTGCCTCGTTAGATTATATTATAAATTCAACAAATCAAGATAATAATTCAAACAACTCCGATAATACCGATGACAATTCCAACAACTCTGGTAACAATAATGGAGATGGTAATGC
>CAXHFO010000056.1:0-8851 GCA_964015895.1 uncultured Candidatus Poseidoniales archaeon | reverse complement strand
CGTAAAGCAATATTCACTAGAGCCCAACAAGCAGAAAGTGAAGGAAGATTATCACTTGCAGTTGAATTATATGAGTCATTGGGCAGACAAGAGGATGTCAAGAGATTATTGAAACGGCAAAAGGTGGATGGAGAATGACAGAAATAAACGACAAAATTAGTCAAGAAAAACTAACCTATTACCTGAATTTAACCAAAGAAGCCCGGAAAAAAGCCACTCCGATTCATGAAAAGGGTAGTGCGCAAGACGATATGTTAGCAGTTTTACTTAGGATGGCGGATGATTATACCAGTGATGCACAACATTTCATGAATATTGGTGATTACATTAGAGCATATGGAGCAATAAATTATGCTCATGCCTGGATTGATGCAGGAGTTAAACTAAGGTTGTTAGACGGTCATGGTGATGACCGCTTATTCACTTTACCATAAACGTTCTATAGACCTTCTATCAGTTTTAGATGATTATTCTGGACCACCTCAATAACATCAATACCGGATTTGAATAATCGCATCTTTAGATGTTTGTCGACCGTCAAAACAGCCAAGTTCTGATTAAGTGCTAAATCGTAGATAATATCGTCTGTGTGTCTTAGGTCATGCGAAATATAATTCATTTGATTTGATTTTTTAGCAAGAAGGTCTAGTAGCAATGAGTTTTTTCTTGCTCGTTTAAGGCTTAATTTTTCAAGTTCTTCGGTTATTTCAGGTAGTACGATTAATTCAAAGTTACCAATTAGATGTTCCAATTCAATCTCAAAATTAATTCCACCATCAATTATGGCAACCCAGCCACAGGCATCGATGATGATTTGTTGAGTCATTATACCGCCTATTGTATTATGCCGTATCCAATTAATCGCCAGCGAGAACCGATTCTTCTTGAGAGGGAAACACGTTCACCAGAATCAACACAGATTGGTAGTTTTAATTCCAAAGCAGTCCTTGTCTTTTCAGCTCTTCTCGTTACGCCAACAGATGTTGCAGTTGCTACATTAATCATCAGCATTTCATTATTTCTTAGTGGTTGAATTTTTTCAGGTTTATCTAAGTCCGAAGAAGCCATTGATTCCATCAAGTGAACAGATATTTCTAACTCAGATCTCACCTCAGGTAATTCACCTTCCAAAGACACTACTTGTCCAGACAAATTATCTGAAGTAGTTATTGATGGATCAAGCTTGGTTGCAAGGCCACAAAGACCTCCAGCATGCATTTTTTCTAACGCTAAACCACCACCCTGCATACTTGTAACAGTAGCAGAAATAGGTTCCCATCTAGTTTTTGACCCTTGTTCAATTTTTCTTCCAGGGCCAATTACGACCTTGTCCCCAATTTTAAATTCGCCTCTGACAATACTGCCGCCAATTACTCCACCAAGCAGTTTTGCTGGCCTAGTGCCTGGGCGATTAATGTCAAATGATCTTGCAACATGCATTAATGGCTTTTCCTTTTCATCACGCTTTGGAGTTGGAATCGTGTTCTCTATGGCACCAATAAGAATATCCAAATTAACGTCATGGTGAGCAGATACAGGTATTATAGGCGCATTTTCTGCCAAGGTACCGCTCAAAAACTTCTTAATTTCTTGGTGAGATTCAATTGCACGTTCCCGACTGACTAAATCAATCTTATTTTGAACAACTACAATATTTTTGATTCCAGACATATTCAACGCCATCAAATGCTCTCGAGTTTGAGGTTGAGGGCACTTTTCATTGGCCGCAATCATCAACATTGCGCCATCCATTATTGAAGCACCAGTTATCATTATTGCCATTAATGTCTCGTGACCTGGCGCATCGACAAAGGACACGACTCTTTGTAAATCATCAGGAGAGTCTTTCTTACCTTCTGGGTGTTTTCCAGTAGCGTAGTAAGTACCATCACTAGTTTTGTAAAATGCAGTATCAGCATATCCAAGTTTAATCGATATGCCTCTTTTCCTTTCTTCAGAATGAGTATCAGTCCAAACTCCTGAAAGAGCTTTTGTCAAGGTAGTTTTGCCGTGATCGACGTGTCCTACCAGTCCAATGTTTACAATTGGTTGTTCGGGAAGTTTTCTTGCCATTCCCGTCAACCCCTACTACGAAAACCCTCTCGGGATTCACTCCGATGTTTCCTCGCTTTCAGATGCAAGAATGTCTGATAGTGCTTTCTTGCCTGCTTCGATAACCTTGAGATTAACTTGTCTTGTGTCTTGATTAATAGTGTTGCCACGGAAGTTTCGACGCTTCCTTAGTCCATCAGGTTTGTAGCGGAATCGCTTCTTTTCTCCACCTTTATTCTTGAATACTAAACTGTGTCCTTTGAAACCAGTTGAGGCAGTAACTAGGATTGACTGGCGTGAGCCACCTTCCAAATCTCTTCTAAGAGGTGTTCCAGTTTTGTCAGAGCCACCGGTGATTTGTAGTTTGTATCCAGAGAGCGTTTGGTCGCCTTCTCCGACAAAAATACCATCAACAACATCGCCAATTTTCTTTCCGAGTAATTGAGAGTGATTGTTACCACTTATTTTCACCGAGTAGGCTTTGCCGTTACTCTTTGGGTTTGTGTCATTTACGACAGCAACGAGTTCTCCTTGTTGACCTGTAGCCATATTAACGCCTCTAAGACAAGTTGCCGAACAGTGACCTGTATTTATGCTCACCGCATAAAACGTTGAGTTAAATTAGCCGTCATAATTGCCTTTTTACCAACATTTCTAATCTTTTAGCAATGTCACTGGGTAAGAAATGCGGCATTGAAAGATGAGTAGTTCTTCCTCTCCCTCCGGTAACAGTAGATATCCTAGTAACGATTAATTGACGCTTCTCTAGCTCTTTGAGATACTTCCATAATGTGGTATGACTCTTCATTTTTTCATCATATTCTTCACAAACTACGGCATATAGATTTTCTACATCTCCTGTGGTCATAGAACTCTCCTTTCTGAGTCTTCGACAAATTGCTAAAAGAACTAACATTGCGTGAGATTGAAGATTTTCTAATGCATCTATTTCACTAACAACATCAACTGAAAGTTCTTTGTCTTTTGAGTGAACATCATCAGCACTGATTTCTCTAAGTGAATGATCATCTTGTCTTATTTCACAAGCCTCTGCTGCAGCTTTTAGTAATTCAATTGCTAATCTTGCATCTCCTAATGGGGCAGATTTTTGCGCGATAAGTCTAATTATGTCATCAGAACATGAACCGTTAGTCAAGGCTAAATCAACTCGCTGCTTGGTAATTTTGTACAATCCATCTTCATTATAAGATGGGATTTGAATTAAGTTAGTCTTACCCATCCTAGATAGTACTGCAGTCTCTAATACATCGATAATTTGTTCTTGACTTATCAGAATTAGTGAAAGTGTGCCTTTGCCTTCTTGGTCTTCATCAATTCGGAGTAGTTGGTATAGGATATCATCACCGGACCTCCTTAACATGTGGTCAACTTCATCTAATATTACGATTAGATGAGCAGAATTACGCCGAGTTAATTTTCTTAAACTGAGTAGTAACTCCCCCACAGATAGTCCTCTATCAGGGTGCCCAGGGTCAATTGCATGTAGTATTCTTTGAACAACTCTAGTGCTAGTTGATGCATTACGACAGTTGACATGAGCTATACGAATTTCTCTTCTATTGGCCAAATGTCGTTTAAGGTCACGACAGAATGTTTTGACAAGAACAGTTTTCCCGCACCCGACTGGTCCTGATATAACCGCCCTACAACTTGTCTCAGGCTTGTCTATAGAAGCAAACTTAGCGGCTAACTTATTTTGGAAGTCTTCCCTCCCAACAATGTTTTCAGGAACATGATCAAAATCCAAAGGCCCAGGGTCCTTGATTACGTAACCGGCACCAATCCGGTCAAGATAGCTACTCATAACATCGGAAGGTGTACGCCAACCGTTATTGAATATACGCTTTAACAAAGAGTAATAATTGATATTTTGTCAGTCAAGGGATCTCATCAAACATATATCCAGTTTCCCATTTCTTCTCGCCCAAAGCAACTTCTAATTCAAATGGAGTAATCAGAGGTTTTCGATATCTTACCGCATCATCAATAGCAATTCTAGGGCATGCAGTATTGACAAAAGCGTCAACAGGATAGAAATCAATTAGGTCTGGACCGATATGCTCGAGTGCTAATAGGTAGCCCTTTTTTCCATGTTTTTCTAATAATCTTTTCATTCTCAAAGCAAGCGTTCTTCTCATCTGACCCGGTTTTTCACCGATTAATATGCCAAAAGACTGGCAATCTTGGCTAGACATTATCAAACCAAACCGTTGCCTAAGTATTCTTTCAATCCTTTCAAACGACATTTCTTTTGCATCTCCTGAGTATGGGTCAAGCATTGCTAATGGTTTTCCAGTATGCAGAACTAGGCCAATTGGATGAAAATCTCCGGACCCTAAAAATAGGTAATGTCCGATACTTGGATCATCTCCAGAATAATTACATCCGAGTACTTGACCCGGGAATGATAGTCTTGCTCCACCAATCGGAATAGTAACATCATAGCCTGCAGCTTCAAGTCTATCGTGGAAGTCAGGCAGCAGGTGTAAATGCTGTATTGAACCGACCAAGCCAAGTTTTGTATCGGTTAGCGGAGCCATTCTACCAACTGCGTCCATGAATTTTTCTTGTGCAGCTTCTTCTGAGAGTATTTCATTCTCATGCTGATTTGCCATTCTCTCTCTAGCCATGGCAAGATGTCTGTTTAGAGTCGGTATTACAGGTTTCAATTCGGGGTCACCGTCGTAAATCACATCGATAAATTCTGTTGGCATGCCTGAATCTATGTTCATTTGGGAATGTCCCATGTGAGCAACTAGTTCAACTCCCATCATTTGCATTTTATCATGCACTAAATCACAAGCACCGTAACATGGGTCTGCCGCTAAGACGACCTTTGCACTTGTTTCGGTTTCAATTTCATCCATCATTTCAAGAGCTTGCATTTTTAGCCCTTCAGGAACTTGTAAGGCAATTAAACGGTTATCGTTTTCTTTAATTTTATCAACTAAATCATCCAACTTAAAATCGTGCCTTTTTAAATCCAATAAATCACTTCCTTATTCAAGAACGACAACTTTTTCGCCATCCATTTCTAATTTTACCAAGGAATCGAACCTTATTTCTGGATAATCCTTCTGAAGAGTTGCCATACCGGGTCCTTTTTCGACAACAACTACGATGTTTTGAATTACTGCACCAGTTTTCTTCACTCCTTCAATGACCGACCTGATGGTTCCACCAGTTGATAATACGTCATCTATAATAACTAAATTTTCACCTTGCTTGATGTCATTAAGGAATATGCTTCCTTTTGAATAACCGGTTTCTTGATTGATTTCAATCTCACCTTCTAGCCCATATTGACGTTTTCGTGCAATCACCATGGGGATTCCAGTCCTCATTGAGAGTGGCGCCATTAACGGAAGCCCCATAGCCTCAATTCCCAGAATCATATCAACATCTTGCCAGTCGATTAACGGAATAGAGAGTTCAATAATCGCCTTGAGAACGTCGGGTTCTAATCGTGGAACACCATCAGTGATTGGATGGATAAAATAAGGATAATCGCCTTTCCAAATAATCGGCGCGTTGATTAAACTCTGTTTCAAAATGTCAATTTCGTTCATGATGGTCACCGATACCATCAAAGTTCTGCGAGATATTCGACGTATTCATCAGGGTCTAGTAGTAATTCTAGATCTAAATTATGGGGCTCTAGTATGATAATCCAGCCTAGGTCATAGGCTGAGTCATTAGCCAAATCTGGATTGATTTCTACTTCGCCATTAACTTCGGCTATTAGTCCAGAGAATGGGGCAGGGAATGGCTTCTTTTCTTCAGCAGTCCATATTGAAAACATCCCATCGCCCTCGTCGACCTCAGTCTCGGCTTGGGGCAAAATTATTCTCAGTACTTCTCCAATCTCTAATTTTAGGAATTCACTCACGCCAATCATCAAACGGTCATCTTTCTCTTGATACCATAAGTGTTCAGTAGAGTATTTCCTATTATGTGCTACATTAAATTCAACGGTTTCTTCATCCAAAATGATTCCTCCTAAACGCGGCTCATGGGCATCATATATGAACAATTTGGGAAAAACGCCAATTTGTCTAAGCAAACGGGTTAAGTGAGTTGGCCTTTTGGACATACTGGGGAGAGTCATGGATTACGCAGAAAGCGATGAACAACAAATGATTAGAGAACTAGTTAGGGATTTTGCGGAAACGGTTTTGGCGCCTACAGTCGAACATAGGGATAGCAATCAACAACCACCATCAGAAGAGTGGCAACAATTTCTTGAATACGGCCTACAAGGGGTCACTATTCCCGAAGATTACGGCGGTTCTCCAGTCGATGATATCTCGGAATCCATAATCGTGGAAGAATTATCAAGAGTTGATCCATCATTTGGGGTTATGTTCTGTGTCCATGTCGGTCTATGCGCAAAAACCATATCTCTACATGGCAATGAACAACAGAAATCAAAGTACTTAACAAGGCTTGCAGCTGGCGAAGTAGGTGCTTACTCACTATCCGAAGCTGGCGCAGGCACCGATGCAGCAGCAATGATTTGCAAGGCAAAACTATCTGAAGACGGTTCACACTTTATTCTAAACGGTGAAAAGATGTGGGTTACTAATGGTGCACAAGCCAAAATTTTGGTTCTGTTTGCTAAAGATGTAGATCACCCTGATTATGGTACTAAGAGGCACGGCGGAACAACTGCATTTATCGTAGAATCAACCTTTGAAGGATTTTCTGTCGGTAAGAAAGAGGATAAGTTGGGCATTAGATCATCTGACACATGTACGTTAGTACTCAATGATTGTAAAGTACCTGTTGAAAATGTTCTAAAAGGCATTGGCAATGGATTTCCAATTGCTATGAATGCTTTAGATAACAGTAGAATCGGTATTGCAGCACAAGCATTAGGAATTGCACAAGGGGCTTACGAATCCGCCCTTAATTACGCTCATGAAAGAGAAGCATTTGGTAAACCAATAGCCCATCACCAAATGATAATGTCTTATCTGGCGGACATGGCAACCAGAATAGAAGCCGCTAGACAATTAGTTTATCGAGCATCTTGGGCTAAACAAGAACACTATGAACACGGTGGCAAACGACATACTCAAGAGGCTAGTATGGCTAAACTATATGCTGGTGATACCGCAATGTGGGTATCAGAAAGAGCCATACAAGTGCTTGGAGGTTATGGCTATACCAAGGAATTCCCAGTTGAAAGATTCTTCCGTGATGCCAAAATAACTCAAATTTATGAAGGTACCCAAGAAGTACAGAGAATTGTAATTGCTCGATCTTTGAAATAAATTTAGTTTATTTGTAAGTCGGTGCCTTTTAATTTCGCCTCTCTAAGGCCACTGGACCAATCATGTAATTTTCCAATAAAGTTAGCTGTTTTACCTACTGAATTCTCTATAATATCGTTGTATTCAGGCTCAAATAATACAGACACGCTATAAGGTCCATTATCCAAGATTCCAACTATTGTCATACCCCCACGATAATTATCCATAACCATCAGAGTCCTCTCAACTCTTTGGATGCTTAGTGAGCATTTACCAGGTTCTGAAGCATCTATTACTGAGTTTGCTTCACTATGGAGTCTAGTTGACTGTAAAGTCTCAATTGTTTTTTCTATAGAGGTGGTAACAGAAGGTTTTTCCTCCTCTAGTTCAATTTCAACTTGTTCTTGATGAATATCATTCGAGATTTCAATTTCTTCCAAAACCGGTTGTTCATCTATCTTAAATGGTGGAGTTTCAATCTCATCAAGCATTTCCTCAAACTCTTCTTCGTCTATTGTTTCTTTTACCTCTTCCTCGCCAATAGGGTCCAAAATGACGGGTTTCTCAAAGCCTATGGATTCAAGATATGCCCACAGCTCTTGGACTTCAATTACGCCATTTCCATCAACATCTAATATCGATATCACTGTATCAGAAACCCATTCTGGTGGCTTACTTCCAGATAAGTTTTCGATAAAATTGTTTAATTCATCACGGCTTAGCATGCCATCACTATTGGTGTCAATTTTCGAGGTTATTTCAGCAGTTGTCAGGCCTGAGTTTTGTAGCCATTGGCCAAATTGTTGTTTAATCATTTCAGCCATCCTAGGGTCTACATTGGAAACTATTTCAGACACTTTTTCTTGTGCAGCCTTTTTTGCCTTATCAGTAACCTGGGATCGCCATGCGGTGATTTCAGGTTGTTGTGATAGAATTTGAATTACTGTTTCTCTAGGAACATGCGAAGGTGGTGCATCGCCAACAAATTCAATTGCTAATTGTGATAATTCAGAATCACTTAGAGAACTTAAATCACCCCTTTCGGCAATTTTATTTTCGATTTGCTTAGCAACCATTTCTGAGATTCGTCCACTGAACATGATATCCCGTGGGAATTCATCTTATTCAATTTGATGCCTTCATACCATTGACAATTTTGGCCATAAATGGTAATCTTCATCCAGCCATTGAATCTTACAGAGTACTTCGCTAACCTCGTGAGTTGTTGATAAGTCATGTTCAATTTGTAATCGATACAACCACTCCTTTAGCCGACCTAAACGCTCACCTTTGGGTAAATTTGTTGCAGCCATTAACCAGTGTCCGTCAATTATTTGATGGTCTTTTTTCAATGGCTTCAATTTTTGCATTTCCTCAATAATGGAAATAATCTGCGAGTAATCTACACCATCGGAATTTGCCAACAAATTTTTCCTAATAATTAATTCATATTGCAATTGTTGCTCGCAGCGTTCAGATAATAGACTGTCTCTTATACACATCTGACGCTGCCGACGAAGGTT
>CAXHFO010000055.1:0-9067 GCA_964015895.1 uncultured Candidatus Poseidoniales archaeon | reverse complement strand
GCATATGGACCAACTGCTATGATTAATGCCAAAGCAACTGAAATACCGGTTTTAAGCCTTGATACACCTCCAGTCATTCTTTGTGATTGAACAATTGAACCAATACCCAGTGCCAGCACAATTAGAACTATGATAAAGCCAAATCCTCCGCCTTGGAGAGAAAGTATTGCACCAAGGACAATTATTACCCAACCGACTAGGTTTAGGATTAGCGGAATGTCAGGTCCACCATCTTGAGAGTCCTTCCAATCTTTGGCAACAACTGGTTTAGATTTACTCAACAATGTTGCCGACTCTGCTTTTGGTGCAGATTTTTTAGAACTCTTAGGTTCATCGTTTGATGCGGTCTTTGCTTTATCAAGTAGTCCAGCCATTGTGCTCCCTGTGTTGTTGACTACAGGTTTAAGTTATGAACTAAGCGCCTATTAGCGTCACAAAAGTCAGTTTTACAACGGACAATGATTTACTCAAAGTCCTGGAGCGGCTTCTCGCCATTCCTCATCTTCATCATCAATGTTGATGAAACGTCGACCGGCAACAGCTGCTGCGAGGGCAATCATGGATAGCGCAGGAATTATTTCGAAGCCTGGAAGATAAACGCCTCTTACGTAAATGGTAATCATTTGAGTTTCTGTTATACAGCCACCTGTTGTACAAGCAAACTCAGATTCTGCATAGAAGTCTAGCACATGGTATGCATCTGTCCAGCCTTGATTCTTAGGTGTTCTAACCTTGATTTCAACATTTGTTGGTGTTGGACCATTCTCTACACCTTTCTTTACTGCAGGCAGAGTAACAGTAAACCCTGCATCTTCGAGGGCCTTTCGGTAAGTGTCGGTAATTCCAACTTTCATGAAGTCAAATTGGTTACCGAGATTAAAAACTTTGAATTCAAAGATTTTGTCGGTCTTAGGCATTAATTGAACAAATGGTTCTGTTGCTTCAACCTGAACCAGTGAATATTGCATGATGTTGACGATCATGTTGGTGTTGGAAGACGCAGAGTTTAGTGGTGGCACACCATTTATTTCTTGCACTGTTGCTTGAACAGATAACGTCCTTACATCCATTGTCATGTAGGGAGTTGCTCTTACTGAAATTTGGAAATCTACAGATTCGCCGGCACCAACATACATGTCACCAGGAGCTGCTGTAGCTAAACCTTCTGCGTTGACGTTGAGGCTTACCTTTTCCTGATATGCCGTAGGGTTAGTTGCGGTACAGGTAGTGAAACCAGAATACGTCGAACCAGGTTTTACTTCAACGTTAATTGTTGATGGAGCACAGTTTACTGATATGGCCGCAGTAGGAGTTGGGTTCTGAGCAGCCGCTGGAGCAGCAACTACAAGCATGGAAAATAAATACAATGTTACAAGAAACGAAGCGCGCTTTAAGTTGGTCACAATCTCACCTAACATCCTTCCCACCCCTGTGACCCTCATAACCATTTTGGGAAGATGGGAGATAAATGAGATGAAAACGGCTATAGTTAAAAAGTGGGCCCGAAGGGATTTGAACCCTTGACCGCCCGGTTATGAGCCGGGTGCTCTAACCAACTAAGCTACAGGCCCGTAGCCGCCCGTCACGCCGCTCAGTCATAAAGTGTTCCAACTAACTAAATTGTGACAGAGAGGACTGGCTTGGTTTAATCCACTCTCTTACTACTGCTTCAGCTGCATCCCTGATATCTTCGGGAACAAATACCATGGCTCGTTCGTTGGGTAATGCCAAAGAACGAATCATAGCAGAATGTTCAGAAACATCTCTCCCGTCTTCTAATTTGATACCCTGTTCATACGGCATATAACCACGCTTTGAAATTCTAGCATACAATACATGTATCTTAGGATCATATCCATGTGATTTAATGAAATCCTCTAAACGTTGTTTCACGGCTTCTACCATATTTATGTCCAGGGTGTCGATTCTCAAAGACTTATGAAACCCTCGTCGCGAGAGTAATTTGTTAGCGTAAAGGGATAACATTGCATCCTCGTGTTTTGCCCAGTCTGAGAGTGCTACTTTGATATGAGAATCATTCAATTCAGCGTACTGGACTGGAGATAAGGACTCATTAACCAACATTTGTTCTAGTCTGTGATCTAGGCTCAATTTACCTTGTTCAGCTAATATCTTAGCTCTTGACAACATATCAACCAAATAATTTTGAGTCAACATATTGACTTTGTGAAAGTAGACTTGGTTGTACATATGATACCTTGTGACCAGGTATGCTTCGACTGCTGGCAAGCCCCATGCTTTAACGTAAAAATGACCATCCTTACCGACCCTTAGCGCCCTAAATACCCGGTCGATATCAAATCCACCAATTTGAGCTCCTGTATTTGCTTGATCTCTAACAAGATAATCCATGCGGTCAACATCGAGTTGCGAAGACACTATTTCTTTCATAAACTGTGGAATCCCCACTCCTTGATAATCAGCCTTGCCATCCATTAGGGCAAACAGACGACCAAGACGATCAGGGCCTAGAACTTCATGCACGGCCATTCCGATTTCAGTATCTGTCGATTCAATTAGCAATCGTCCCCAGTATTCGTGAGAATGAAATGTTGCGAAAACTTTTGGTGTTTCCAAAAGATGTGAGTATGGTGGATGACCTATATCATGCAACATGGCAGCGAGTTGAACTAATTCAGCATCATCGTTATCGATGATACCAGGCTGGACCTCTTGTAATAATTGAGTTAGTTTTCTTGCTAGAAAGTAAGCACCAAGAGAATGGGAGAATCTGTTATGATTAGCCGCAGGAAATACATATTCACAAGTAGATAATTGCTGGATAGAGCGTAATCTTTGGAATTCTTTGGTGTCTATAATCTTAGCATGGTGTGGCGGCACAAGAATATCCTTGTGAATCTCGTCCCGTATCACCCGCTCTCGCATTCCATCCCCACAACTCGCTCGCTTTACTGTTTAAAAAGGCGATGCAAAGATAACCCACTATCCTCAAGCATGACTAAAAGACTGTTTTACTAGCATCAAGTATGGCGGATGTTCTCAAGAGCATTATGAATAAAATTACTGATGATGACCCAGCAACTAGAGGTCAACAACTTTGGGTAATGTTTACTCTAGCGATATTTCTAGTTGCGGTGTTGAATTATTACGCCATGGTAAGAGAACCAGACATTGTTGATATGGACGAGTTAATTGAATACAAAAATGAAGTTGTGAAAGTTGAAGGCGAAATAATTTCATGGCGAGAAGACCCGTGGAATTCTGGAGATTGGGAAACTCACGTCATTGTAACAGATGGCACCGCCGTGGTTGAGGCCCGGTGGAGTCGCCCGGCTGAAATACCACCAATAGGCACAAATGTGGTAATCACCGGGAAAGTTATGGAATATGAAGGTAATATTTACATGACCGCAGTAGGGTCTGGAGCAATGGACTGGAATGAAGATGATTTACCTGATATAGTTCAATTGTCCTTACTCGATGTTGCACTTGACCCAGAGAAATACGAAGATGAAGTGATATCCCTCACCGGATACATAGGAGAATCAATACCGCCAGATGCAATGTTCGTATCTGCCGATTTAAGGGACCACCCATCTTACGGCAATGCTGAGCATCAAGTTAAATTAAACATCAGATCAAAGGTTGGGAGTTGGATTGAAACTTCTTCCAAAGTACAAGTTACTGGAACCATCTCATACAACCAAAGAGATCTTAATTGGGTCATGTCAGTACAAGGCCCGGAAATTCTTGTTGACAGAAACCACCCCGTTGAAATCATTAGGCTGAATTGGGGTGAAGAAGCCACATGGAGTTATCAATCAGGTAATCTCGTAAATATTGCAGGCTATGTAATGGTTGGCGAGGAGTGGAGTTTACGAGGTCCTGGTGGAGTAACGATTTGCCTAAAACCAAGTGAGACGGATATTTCAGCTAATGTAAATTCCTCTCTAAATAATCAATTTAGAGACATACAAGGAAGGCTGATGTGGTCAGAGGCTGATTCTAGTTGGTGTGTTGATGCAAGCGAAGGTACGCCCACTGGGAACTTAATCAATTCCGAGGATGTCGTAGATTTGTTATCATTACTTTCCGGTGATCCAATAAGATTGATTGATGAGCCCAATACACGATACACCGTCAATGCATTTGTGAGATATGCCATTGAACCATCTGTTGAAGATGTTAGTGGCTGGCTAGTTGACAAGATTGATTATCGAGGACAAACTAAGATTTACGCTACCTTCCCTGCTCAAACTTCCACCCAATGGATTGAAGCTGGTCAAGCCATAACTGCCAATGTATCGGTTACTTGGGATGATACTAACATGGCAATAAGGCTCATGATTCACGATTATCAATTAGGCGACGTACCTGAGGCAAAAAATTTACTTTGGGATGAAGGTGCATCACAGTGGGGATATTCTAGGAGTCAAATGGTTAATCTGCCCGGTATTGCGGTTCAAGATGATGATGGCCAGTGGTGGTTACAAAGAGATGGTTCAAACCAAAGTATTCGATTATCACCAAATAACAATACCATCATTGGTATAGATAGTTACCATAGTGGTTATTCACACGTGTGGAATGGTCGGATGATGGAAGTTGCAGACCCAGATATGATAGCGACGGTTTATCATTTGATAAGCGCAGACGTAGTTGATACTGATGGCGACGGTTTATCTGATAATTTAGAATCTCTATACGGCACAAACCCATACAATGTTGATACCGATGGCGATGGTGAAAACGATCGTGATGATAACGACACGTACCCCGACTACTGAGGTATTTAGATGTGGGAAGCATATTTTCTTGACCTTGGATGGTTGCTCTTTGCGCTATTCTTTGGCGTAGCAATGGGCTCCCTAACCGGACTTATACCCGGTTTTCACGTCAACAATGTCGCATTAATATTACTTGCACTAGCACCGGTATTTTTGAGTTGGGGGATTCCATTATCGGCTGTTGCGGCTATTATTGTCTCCACTGGCACGGTTCACACTTTTCTAAATTATATTCCCTCAGCACTGCTTGGTGCGCCAGATGGTGACACCGCGTTATCATTACTTCCTGGACACCGAATGCTATTATCAGGCAATGCCCCTAGAGGAGTTGCTTGGTCTGCAAGAGGCTCTCAACTAGGTCTATTTCTTTCCTTGCCGCTTATTATTGTGGCAAGGATTGCTTTTGGAGATGAACTTGGCTGGTATGATTATCTCAGAAACATCATTTTCTTTTTGCTCTTAGCAATCTCATTCTTGTTACTAGCAACTGAAACTACGAGACTTGATTGGCCAAAATGGATTAGAAAACTATCGGGAAATTTGCTTGGCACCGATAGCAGATTTGCCGGATTCTTAGCCGCCACCGGCTTCTTTTTGTTAGCAGGATTCTATGGCTGGGCAGTATTTAGCCTACCTGCCAGATCACCGGTTGGCATTCCAGATGCAAGTTTATTATTGCCAAGTCTAGCGGGATTATTTGGTATTGCCAACTTGTTAGATATCTATGCAACAACATCCCATATCCCACCACAAAATGAAGATTGGACACTACCTCCTGCAAAGCCCTTGTTCGTCCCTTGTTTTTGGTCTGGAGTAGCCGGTGCATCTATGGGAGTATTGCCCGGAATGACTGCATCCCAAGCAACTGTTCTGGTAATGGGTGGTAGAAACGTTGCCGCTAAGATCCAAGGCAAGGAAGGTTATGGAATGGATTGGGAGACCCGTAGGTTAACTGAAATGACTGATGATGAACTACTAGAGATTGCCCTTGCTGAAGCAGAAGGTGGAGTTGAAGGGCCACAAACAAAACAGGATCTAGAAGTAATTGCAATTCTTTCCGCCGTAAATACCGCAGTTACGGTCATGGTTCTAGGTTTCCTGTACATTATCGGCAGATCTCGTTCAGGTGCTACACTAGCATTGAAAATGATGTATCCGATTGACACTTGGTCTTCAGCAGAACCAACTGCAGATTTTATTCGTTTGATATCAATTACTGTTGCAGCTGGGCTTATGGCAATGCCAATTATGCGAGTTGTTGGCAAGGGTATGTTACGATTGCACGCGGCTATACCACTACAGCAAATGGTAATGGGAGTGATATTATTCGTTTCTGCATTGGTGTGGTTTACCACTGGTTTTATTGGCATTGGTGTACTGATTATCGGTACAATCCTTGGATTAATACCGCCAAGGGTTGGTATACGTAGAAGTCATGGCATGGGTATTATCATTGTACCAATTATGATTTACACATTTTCCCAAGCACAAGACGCATTTGGTTTCCTATGATTAATAAATTAACTTGAGATGAATATTATGAATACCAAAAAATACCCAATAATTTTGATTACACTAATGCTTTGTTCATACTTAGCACCAGTTCTAGACTCTAGTGAAATGTCCGAGTCAACCAAACCATTTGAGACATCTAGCAGGTCAACCGCATGTATTGGTGACATCTGTATCTCTGAGATTTTAGTTAATGCCTTTGGCTCGGAAACTGGTGCTGTTGGACCTGCTGATTGGACTAGCGGAGAGTGGGTTGAATTATACAACTCAGGAACCACCACTGTTGACCTTTCTACTTGGACATTGGACGACCATTACGACCGACCACTAAGCATGACTACTAACCACGTGGTTTATCCATCCGGCGCCACAAATATGGATATTACAGCAGGAGATTACCTAGTTCTGGCTCGTAATGGCGATGGCGGTTCGTGCGGATTTTGTATGAAAAATACCAATGGAATGGTGAATCTAAAGGATACTAGTGGCAGCCTTGTACACACAATCACTTGGACTACATCCCCTAGTGAGGGTGTAAGCCTAATCGAAGACACAAGTGACCCAGCAGCCGACTGGATTGAATCAACAACACTTTCACCAGGAGAAAGTAACCAAGGAGGCACTCCTACTGGCCCTGTTTACTTCCCCGGAGATTTGGTAATCAATGAAGTGATGGCTGATGCCTACCCAAGTTACGATAATGGTACATGGCCTGAAGGAGAATGGGTAGAAATCCATAATCAAGGCACTTCCCCAATCAATATGACTGGATGGCATCTTCAAGATGCTGCAAGCAATACTATAGCATTCGATCAAAATCACTTGGTAGGATTTACTGCAGACCCTAATTCGATGATTATCAACCCGGGAGACCTTAGAATAATCGCGATTAATGGTTCTTCCAATAGTGGCGTACTGAACAATGCAGCCGAAACTCTGAGTATACATTGGCCAAATGGTAGTATCGGTGATGAGGTTAACTGGACTTCAAATGATCCAGGTTTCAGCTTGTCCCGTACTCACGGCACTGATGAAATGTATACCTCAGCATATCCAACGGCAAATGCAACCAATATCGGCGAAATTAATACTCTACCAACTATGGTTGGTGACCTAATCATCACGGAATATCTTCCTTCAACTAACACAACTGGAAACTTCCCAAATGGTAAATGGATCGAAATCCACAATAATGGCTCCTCAACAATCAACCTACTTGGCTGGAGCGTCACAAATGGCAGAGGAGAAATCCTGTACCTTGACCCAGGTACAATCATCTTTAATCAATCCCATTCTAGCACCACCGATATATCTCCTGATGAACGAAGATTGATTCAAATGTCCAATAATTTCGAACTATATGATTACAATGAGCATTTGGTACTAAAAGATGACAATGGAATTATCGTTGATTCTGGATGGCATAGTAATTATTTTGGTGACAATGTCTCTATGGTAAGGGATTTTGCAAATTTAGGTTCTGCATGGCTGCCATCAAATTGGATCACTCCCGGACAACCAGAACCTGGTAATGAGCAATATTCTATGAAGGATTTACAATTTAGCGAAATCCTACCTGATGGTCTGGGGCTAGACACCCAATCATGGCCCCTTGGAGAGTGGATTGAATTGTACAACAATGACACAGTATCTGTCGATTTAACTGGTTGGAAATTAAAAGCCTCTAACAGTCGAAGTTTCACGCTTGGAGCCTACAATTTCCCACTCCAACAAAATGCCGTAATCCAGCCAGGTGATGTCGCTTTAGTCGTGCTAAATGGCACCAACTCGTTTTATCTAAAACAAACCTCTGATCTCATCACTCTTGTTGATGATAATGCGGCAATTGTTGATTCCGTAGCATGGGATGTCTCTTCGGAAAACATCTCATTGATTCCACCTAGCAGCAGTCATGCCGGTTATACAACTATGTCGCCATCTGGAATTGCTGGATGGGTAGAACCTGCCTGGGCTACACCGGGAGAAATCAATCCAGAATGGCCACTATACATTGGCTCTAACGACGTTATTGTCACCGAATATATGGGCTGGTGTGATGACACCAGCGGGACGCTAAATGATTGGATTGAAGTATTCAATAATGGCTCATCAGCAATCGATTTACTAAGATGGCGAATTGATACTGCGACAAATCGTCATTTTATCACTGAAACTGGAGCAATGGATAACCTTAATTCTGCTAATATCATTTCCAATTCATCTAAATCAACGGTTGTTGCACCAGGCGAATACGCACTGATTAGTTTACCATATCAATTCTTATGGGCTACTGATTTGCCAGAAATCTATAATCCAGATGGGTTGCTAATTAGTGAATCTTCGGCTCACGGTGAGGGTTTGACTACCATTACCTGCCAATCTTGGATCTCTGACAATGGTGTCGATTGGAGTGTGGCTGCTTATCCGACACCGGGTGCTGAAAATGTTGTTTCGAGTGATTTTGCTACTGCTGGAGACATATTGCTAACTCGTGTATCACCTTATCAAAATGAATTTATTCAACTCAAAAACATCGGCCAAAATGATGCCTACCTTATGGACTGGCAAATCAGCATCAATGATGGATTGATTTACGAGTGCAATATTGATTCGACTATGTTTTTCCCTTCGATGTCTAGTATTATCATATCCGATAGTAACGCAATGAATTCCTTTACCGGTCAAGATATGACCTTTATTGACGAGGCAAATCCAGTATTTTTACAATTTAGCGACATCGGGTGTTCAGACTTCAGCATTCCAGATGCTGGTGTAGTCATTACCAT
>CAXHFO010000054.1:0-9146 GCA_964015895.1 uncultured Candidatus Poseidoniales archaeon | reverse complement strand
GCTAAGCACAGGCCAAGGACATCTCGAGTATCTCTGGGATCGATTATTCCATCATCCCAAAGACGTGCTGTAGAGTAGTATGGGCTGCCTTCGGTCTCATACTTGTCAAGTATTGGCTGTCTAAACTCAGACAACTCTTCGCCTTCCATTGGATTTAGCCCCTCTCTAGCTCTTTGGTCTTGTTTTACCGTAGTCAGAACGTCAGCAGCCTGAGGACCGCCCATGACTGAAATTCGACTATTTGGCCACATGAACAAAAACCTAGGATCGTATGCTCTTCCACACATACCATAATTTCCAGCGCCATGAGAACCGCCGATAATGATAGTGAACTTTGGTACATTAACACAAGATACCGCAGTAACTAGTTTAGCACCATCTTTGGCGATACCTCCGGCTTCGTAGGCTTTTCCAACCATAAACCCGGTTATATTCTGCAAGAAGACCAAGGGAATCCCACGTTGACCGCACAACTCAACAAAATGTGCACCTTTCATCGAGGATTCTGAAAATAGAATTCCATTGTTAGCAACAATTCCTACTTTGTGGCCGTGAATATGAGCAAAGCCACAAATCAATGTGGACCCATAACGAGCTTTAAATTCATGAAATCTAGATCCATCTACCACTCTAGCAATAATTTCTTTTATGTCCACAGGTGTACGATTATCCATTGGGATAAGGCCTAACAAATCTTCGACATCGTGAGCTGGACTTTCCGGTGTAGCACCCGCAGATGGTGTTAATTCCCTAGGTCCTAGATTTTCCACAATATTACGTACCAACCTTAGTGCCTCTGGTTCGTCTTCAGCAAAATGGTCAGCAACACCGGATTGAGCGGTGTGGACATCAGCACCACCCAACTCTTCGGCGGTGACTTCTTCACCTGTTGCTGCTTTGACAAGTGGAGGTCCTGCAAGGAAAATTGTCCCATTGCCTTTGACGATTATAGACTCATCCGACATTGCTGGAACATATGCTCCACCTGCCGTACAAGAGCCAAGCACGGCAGCGATTTGAGGTATCTTGTCTCCCGACATTCTTGCCTGATTTCTAAAAATTCTTCCAAAGTGGGTGATGTCAGGAAATACTTCATCTTGCATAGGCAAGAATGCGCCACCTGAATCTACCAGGTATATACATGGCAAGTGATTTTCATGAGCCACGGTTTGGGCACGGATATGTTTTTTGACGGTCATCGGATAGTACGAGCCACCTTTTACAGTAGCATCGTTGGCGACAAATAAGCACTCTCGGCCATGAACTAAGCCTACTCCTGTCACAATACCTGCGCTGTGGGCTCTACCATCATATAAGTCATGAGCAGCTAATGGTGATAGTTCAAGAAACGCTGTACCAGGGTCGATAATTCGTTCAATACGTTCCCTAGGTAGCAACTTACCTCTACCTCGGTGGCGGTCTACGTATTTTCCACCGCCTCCTTGAGATGCAGTATTCAAACGTTCACGAAGGGTTGCTATCAATGAAAGATTGTGTTCTTGTCTCTTTAGATACTCGGAATCTGCACGGTTAACACGCGTTGACAGTCTATCCATTGTACCCCTCATGCCTACGCAAGAGGACTCAACATTTAACGATACGAGTAAATGCTTAAAATCAAACATCCAAGGTCAAACGACCAATATCTCTCAAGCCTGGTGCCAATCCAACTATCAACACTGCCAGTACGATTAGCATGCGCATGTGGACTTGCCTACGCTCTACTCGCATTTCAACAAATAACCAAGCAATAGCCGCGACTAGACATGCTTTAACTATAGCAAATAACCATGCACCAGGAGCGTTATTTGATTCCATCATCGGGTCAATACCAAGAGATTCAGAGATTCCCACACCAATTTGAATTACGGCGTCACTTACTGGGTGCTTTTCCCCGTAACCGAAGAAATCGATCCCCACCATAGTAGCAAATCCATCACATAACTGGCCAAAAACCATTGCTAAAACCATCGGATTAGCGAGTAGCGCCTTGCGTGATAACTGTTCGATTGGATGCATTGCCACCTGTTTTTCAGCAGCCTCCCATGCTGTCAAAGTCACACCTTCAGGTAAAACACCTGGCTCGTATCCGGCAAGTTTGATATGCCTTGCATCATCTTTGCCATACTTGTACATGTAATAGCAAACTACTGCCGGTATGCCCAAAACTATCAAGGCTGGCCACAACGGTTGTGATTCAACAACTCGACCACTCTCTTGTTGCCAAGGTGTAGCAATAAATTGGAACCAATGAAAAAGACCTAGAATCGAGGTCGCACTTCCAAAGGCGATTAATCCACGAGTGAGTGAGGGCCAGTTTGCAGTCCAAACCAATACTGCGAACAACACACCCAATGCCGCGATAAATCCTGTAGCGATAAAGAAAGTACCCATTTCTGGGTGAGTAGTATAACTCGGCTGATATAACAGACCCCAATGAAGAAACAATAGCATTCCAAGAGTGATAAACAGCACGGTTCGACTCTTTTCCAGATCTGCATCGTCAACCGAGCCATCCCATTTACTTGCCAATTTATGAGACACAATGGCAACACCAACCAACCAAATTGCTAGATGAATATGGATTATTGGGGAAATCAAGAGCCAATCAAGTTCAGAATTAAAGAAGTCAGAATCCTCTAAGACCCTCAACACTGGTGCTAATATTACCCAGGAGATAAGCGCAAACATCATTCTGTCATCTGCCGGTAAATCCATTTTGCGAAACACCGCTTGTAGAATAACAACACTCATCAAAACTGTAAGCGCATATAATGCTGTATTTTCCGTTGAATAGCCAGCATCGCCAGCAGCGCCTGCGTCTTTGACAATTGGGTCCCAAACAATTGGCTTTAGTCCATCTATCCAAAACAAATCATTGACGAAAATTAAACCAAATGAAACAATCGCAAAAACTACCACTGCCGCCCAAATAGCAGCCTTTTCTAGAGGTGAATAAATACTTGAATGGAGTGATTTCTCTGCATCAGCGAACTGTGCTTCAATTTCTTCAGCAGAAACCATGCTACTTACCAGTTAAGCCTATAGTGGATAGAATATTAGTCTACTGCTTAGAAGTGTTTTCACTCTTCTTCGCCATCAGTAAGCCTAGCGACTAAATCGGCTTTCTTTCCACCTACTGGTAGTCCTTTAGCCTTCAATCGTTCTTTTAATTCTGCAACTGATAATTTGGAAAGGTCCTCTCCTGCTGCAGCCACTTCATCATCCTCGCCTGGTATAACTCTAGGTTCGTGAACTTCGACAAATGAAACCTTGCCACATTCTACTGCATCTCTAATTAGGGTGACTAAGCGGAATTTTAGCATTGCTGCATTGGTGTCAAATAGCATTGCTTGTGGTAGAACAATGGATAGGTCTTCGCCTTTGAATGAAACCTCGAAACCAGAATGGCCAGTATTAGATTCTAGTAGACCTAGCACCTTGTCATCCTTACCTTTGACTTCCTTGACTACTGTGAAGACGTATCTCAATGTCTTTCCTGCCATTGGATGATTGTAATCTATTCTTGCACGGCCTGCTGCTAGGTAGGATAAGTATCCTTGACGGCCATTAAGAGTGACTGGAGCACCAAGATACAACGAATTTGGATCTTGGACTGCTCTGCGAAGTTTATCGATGCTAATTGTTTCAACTAGAGTACCGTCTTTCTCACCATATGCTTCTTCTGGTGCGATTTCAATATCAACTTCTTTGCCGACTTTAGCCTCTTGTAGAGCAGCTTCAAAACCTGGAATTAGATTGCCGGTACCGACTACACAGACCATTGGAGTGTATTTGCGACCCTCTTGATGCATCTCATGCTCTTTGGCAATTTCCTCGCTTGTTGTTTCAATCAAGTCACCAGTTTCTCCGCTGAATAAGTCGTAATCGACATGAATTATTGCTCCATCTTTCATGGTTTTGCCTCCGTTAGGGATAATCGCCCGACTGACCTCCCCTTGATAATATCTCGGTTAATTGAAAGGTCATTCTTGCTCGGCCAATATTAGAGCAGTGCCCCTTTGGGACTGGTTTTTGACAAACCCGCTATATGTAACACCTAACATCCCGAGCATCATTATTGACCAACCAATCCATACTAAGTGGGAACCTGGCAGGTCATATATTGTGACTCTGACTAAATTAACTGAATCAAGCCCCTCACCCGAAGTTTGTTGCATCAGACCTTGAGCTTGCGTTCCGTCAAAAATAAACACCATATCGCCCGACCAACGGGTTAGAACATCAACTTCTGACCTCGCAGTACCGGTTCTGTCGAACCTAAGCATGCCTGGCTCAACAACTCCAATTTCTTGCTTTTCGTCATCATCCATCTCATAGACAGTTATGCTAACCCCGACAAATCCGTCACCAACCTCTAGACCATCCTCTGTTGCTACTAATTCTGTAAATTCAAAACCATATCCGCCATTGATAACTAGCTCATCTTTTACTAAGGTAATTCGATGACTTGCATCGCCTCTATCGACTAGTACTGTAGTGGTGATATGGCCAATCAATAACAAAATAAGACCCAAGTGAACTAGGTGAGCCCCCACCGGAATACGTCGCCAAACTGGTGTTTTACCTGATTTTGTAAATTGATCGTACACTTCAGAAATCATCGGACCAAGTAGCACCAACAACATCGGTAGAGAAACCCATGCAATGAAGCCTCTATCGAGATATTCAGAAATTGCAGTTGCTGAATCTTGACCTAGACTATCCGAGAAGAAGATCGCCATCATCAACGAAAACAATGAGACTGCAGATAATACAACGAGCGTTGATTTAGCGCTATGCCGGCGCCGTGTGTAGACTAACATTGCTGCGGCGAAGCCCAAAATAAATGGTGCACCATACAGCTCATGCGCATCAAAATTAATCGTATCGACACTCTCTAGTAAAATGGTTAACGTCAAAATAAGGTAAAGGCTAACCAACATAACAGAACACCATAGCGCTATTTTCTTTAATTGGCGTTTCGAAAATTTTTGGCTTTCTACAACCTCTTCCTCCACTAAAAACGGCGTTAGAAAAATGATGATTACTATCCCCGCCTGCAAGACATCAATCATTCCCGACCATGCACCTGCTAGAGAGAGCATTATCCCCATACTAGCCCATATCCATTCATTGATGGCTTTCTGTGAATAGTATAGGGGCGTAAAAAGGACAATGAATAGCAACACAAAGAAGGTTTGAGGAATTAATAAGAACACTAATATTGGCATAATTACCAAAGAAGAAGCATACTTAGAGCGGAAATAAGTCCAGCCTTGTGGTTCAAACTCTAAGTCATTGTTAGTATATTTATCAAATGCAATAAAGCCAACTAATAATCCTAGAATTGTTATATCTGGCAGCCAATGATACAAATCTGCGCCAAAAGGAATTGCCAATGCTGCACCTATTACCGGCACTAACAGCAATTGGCTGGAAGGCGCAGAATCATTTTTATGCAGCCCTTTTCGTACAAGGAGCAGCCAGCTTCCGGCAATAATTAGAATGAACATGAGATAAGACATTATTTCTACCCCTGCTACTGCATCGTTTTTCAATAACATCATCCGCGAAAAAGCATCCTCAGGAGCGGTGCCACTTTCCGAGATAACAAATGTATGAACTGATGATGCCCAAACACCACCGGCCCGAGTCACCAAGGTAGCAAATAGCGCCAAGGCACCGGTTACTAAGCCGGCGCCTATCCATCCACTATCAGATACCTTACCTGGACGAGTCCTCAAGTGAGATATCGCCACCAAAGCTAGCCACGGTAAGAATGAACCAGTTTCAACAGGGTCCCAAGCCCAGTAACCACCCCAATCTAAGATTAGATATGCCCATAATCCACCTAATCCTATACCGATAGTTGTAATCAGCAAGCCGGGTCTAGTCAGCGTAATTATGCGGTCGGATATTCCGCTTGTTTGGGCAGTAAAGATGCCCGATAGAGACACAGCTGCTATGTGAATGCAAAAAGAATAGCCGAGGAAAATTATCGGTGGATGAATTATCATCAGATCTGTTTGGAGCAATTCGTTTAGCCCAGCTCCAAAAAAGAACTGGGGAGTTTGCTTAAACGGATCAAGAACTATGGCAATTAGTAATAAAGTAAGGGAAAATCCAAAGACGATTCTTAGTCTGAAATCGCGGGATTGGGCTGATTCTAAGACTTTTCCTGTCATTGGCCTACGCCAAATCCAAGCCAGTAAAGTAAGCCATACTACCCACATTAGTATCGGACCTTCTCGAGCGGCCCAAGTAGCAGCAAAACGGTATTTGTAAGGCAAAGCCTCACCGCCAAAAGCGGCAACATATTGAATGGATGTATCATTGACTAGAAATCTACTTGCTAAGGCAAAAAATGGTAACACCATCAATAAATGGGTAATTAACCCTAGTGGTCGTGATTTTTCGGATAAATTCGGGCGAATTAACAGAATGAGTGCCGCAACAGCTGCGACCCACAGTGTTACCCCCCACATAATCTAGGCTACCTCCGGTTCTTGAAGGAGTTAACTCTTGTAATAATGTGTGCATAGTGGTTGTTCTACCAACCAAAGTGCTTTGCTCGGCTGTAACCGAAAGATAGCAGGACAGAGATAACTCGCTTAGTGAGCAACATTGGTTTTCTAACCAAGATTTTCATGCCGATGCCTAACTTTTGTAATGGGGACATATTAGATAATTCATCTGGTAAACACTGCGCCATAATTGACATCTCTTCATCGGTTAAATCATACAAGGCAGTCTTACCTTTCAAAATCTTGTGATAAGGTGGGAATCGCTTTTTCCATGCTGCCTCGTAAGGCATCAAAGATTGTTGTGATAAATCCCCGTTACTAATTGCTTTGGCCACAACATTTGCCGCTTCTCTACCCGACCACAAGGCAAGATGTGACCCACCCTCAAATAGCGGAGATGTGAAGCCTGCTGCATCACCAACCAACACTATTCCATCTTGAACTGTGACTTCTCGGGGGCCAGAGATTGGAATAGTACCACCAAATGGTTTAGCTTTTTTAGTTTGGTCGCGCCATTGTGGATTAACAATCGGTTTTCCGTCAAGGTAGGTATCGGTGATGAACTTATCTAGATACTTAATAGCGCCTCTTTTGTCAGTTGTTACGAGTCCAACATTCGCTCTTTCTCCTTTTTTCGGAATCATCCAGACATAACCATGTGGAGAATATTGTGGCCACAGATAAAAATCTAGATATCCATCGTTTTTAACTTCAGTCACCTCGTATTGAAACCCGGCAATAACTTCTATTTTCGTACCCATGTCGAGTAATTTCGATGACGCACCAGCAACCCCTGATGCATCAATTACTACCTTGCAATAGATTGGGAAATGATCGCCTCTACCTTCAATTTTCCAATTGGTAAATTGATTTTCGCTATTGTAAATCCTCTCCATGCTAGTAACTCGATGACCGAGATGTAATGTTGAGCCAACCTTGCTTGCCTCATCCATCAACCACTGCTCGAACAAATGCTTCTCAAGCACATATCCGGGCTCTGTCAATAATTTCTCAGTGCCGTCGGGAAAAATAACACGGATTCCTTTGACGTCAAGGGCTTTGACGTGATCAGGTATCGCTAAATCTAAATTTTCTACTGCCATTTCTGAGAGACACTCTCCACAGTGCACGGGCACACCAACTGCGGCATCTGCTTCAACAACTATGGTCTTTAATCCGGCTCTTGCGCTGTGTATTGCTGCTGAACCACCGCCAGGACCTGCGCCGATGACCAAAACATCGACCATGTCGACCTCCGCTGCCATGGACATTCTAGGAACAAACAGTCCATCAATGAAGCGGTTGAAATGCTTAGGACTACTACGCAGGTTCAAAGGTATAATCCTACTCGGAGGTGCGTGGCTTGGAAGACTCTCAAACGCTGGATGGGCCACCTCGAGTCACGAGGTGAAATGCTCAGAATATCCAGACCGGTTGACGTAGTATACGAGGCTGGCGCCATTGCTGACTTGCTAGTAAAAAATAATGGCCCTGCTATTTTATTTGAGAAACCAAGACTTGCCGATGGTACAATTTCAAAAATCCCGCTAGTCATGAACATATTTGGCAGCAATGACAGGACGCTAAGGGCGCTTGGGGCATCACACGAAACCGAAGTTGGTGACCGCATGGTGGCAATGATGAAGCCAGACATTGGTGCATACATGAGAGCTCCTTGGAAAGCGTTACCATTAGTAAGAGACGCACTTGCTATGCCACCAAGGAAAAAATGGCGAGGGAATTGTCAGCGCGTTCGTCTGGATACAGACTTGACCAAATTACCAATTCCAAAGACTTGGCCAATGGATGGTGGACATTTCGTCACCTTGCCGTTAGTAGTCACCAAAGATCCTAATTCTGGTGAACACAACTTAGGAATGTACAGAGCTCAAGTATTTGGACCCAAGGAAATCGGATTACATTGGCAAATCCACAAGCATGGCGCTGACCACGCTGCAGCCACTGGAGAAAATCAGAAAATGCCTGTGGCAATATGCATGGGGGGTCCTCCAGAATTGATTTTCTCGGCCATTGCCCCATTACCTGATAATCTATCTGAATACCAATTTGCCGGGATATTAGGTAGTCGCTCCCTTAGATTAACCAAAGCACTCACTCAAGATTTGATGGTTCCTGCTGAAGCAGATATTGTCATTGAAGGATACTGCGTCCCTGGTGAAACACGATTAGAAGGTCCGTTTGGTGACCACTTTGGGTTCTATTCACTAACTGGACAGTATCCTGTAATGCATGTTACAGCAATTACCACCAGAAAAGATGCGGTTCTACCTGCAACCATAGTTGGGTTACCGCCAATGGAAGACGGATACCTAGGAGAGGCGATTGGACGACAATTTTCACCGGTTCTACAGTTCCAACATCGAGATGTAAAAAGTGTCCACTTGCCACTGGAAACCGGATTTCATAATTTAGCAATTGTTGCGTCAAAACAACGTTATCCTAGGCAAGCACGAAAAACAGCCCTCGGATTACTTGGCGCCGGACAAATGATGTTTCTGAAAGTGATTATCGCAGTTGATCCCGAGCACAATCCAAAAGACTTAGAGGCGCTATTAGATGCACTGAACGACAAAGTTGAGATTTCTCAAGATGTCATAA
>CAXHFO010000053.1:0-9164 GCA_964015895.1 uncultured Candidatus Poseidoniales archaeon | reverse complement strand
CAATCTCTCTTCGCGCTTTGCGATAGAACGCAACTCAGTTCTAAACTCACCCTGTAGGGCTAAGTAAGCGCCTGAACTAAGGAATGCTAAGACAGTAGCAAGCGTTACAATCGACGATTCCTTCACCAGTGCAGCATATCCCATGACAATTAATAATCCAACTGCAGCCATAGCTGGTGGCAATAATTTCTCAAGTGTTGCAGCCCTCTTTAGGTATAGCGTCAAAGCCACTAAAGTAATCCCGGTGATAGTGTATAGATTCATTTCCTCACTTAGCAAAAATCCACTGCCATCCAATGTCATCAGATTAAGCGGTTCTAGGGCGATTACGATGAAGAACCCCGATAGTAAACCCATCATTAAGGTCAATAATTGGCCAGGCAAAGCCTCTGCCTTTTGGAGCAGCTCATCACTTAGACCAGCCTTCTTCATCTTGTCCGATGCCAATAATAGGATACCGCAAGAAATAACCAGTGTCGCAGCCCATATTGCTTCTTGCCCATAACTCCAAGATAATGCGATGGTAGACGCTCCCCAAATAGTCATCAATGTTCTAGGGCGACCTTTATGCTTGTCGAGATAAACCATGACTGAATGGCTAATCATTAGCAGCGTCAGCATGGCAAACAGCCCAATAGCTGGTAATGCACTTGGACGAGTAATTGACCAAGTGACAAATAACGCCAATAGGAAACTTAGGTTCCATAACTGTAAGACCTCAGAATCACGAATCCTTGCCCCTAATTCTGACATTCCACTTAATCTAGTTGCTAAATTAAAACCAGTTTCACCATGTTTTACATTCACCCAAATCTGCTGAGAAAGTAAGACTAACATCCAGATTGCTAAATCATATTGATCAATTGTAATAGGAACATAATCAGCAGATACCAGTCGACTTTCGACATCGGTGGCGAAAAACAGTAGCCAAACCCAAGGGCCTACCACTGCAGTGCCAGCAATGGAAGGAGAGTCCCGGCGCATCGATAATTGTGCTAAACCAATCCACACGATTCCTTGGCTGACAAGGAGGGTTCTAGACCCACTTGCCGCATCATCGGCCGGAATTAGTAATGTTAGTAAAAATACAATCAACAGGCCACCAGCCCATAACACGTGGTCGGATACTGCGGTTTGATTTTTCAGTAAAGCACTTGCAGTTAATGCCGCGGTTAATGCCGCATAAATACTGTATGGACCAAGTCCAAATGGAATTGATAAATCCACTGCGCCACTCTCAAGAATTGACAACATAAACAGCAGAATTGGCGCTGGCATCACAATTAACGGCAATAATTTAGTCCATTCAACGCCTCTGACAACTAGATAAGATGCGCTAAAGGCAGTCAAAAGCAATACCAACTGAGCCAAAGCATAACCGGTCTCTAGGCGGTTAGCTGCAACCGCTAATAGCGCACCAATCATTCCAAGGCCAACAGATACCGACCATAGCCCGGGTTTGCCAAGTCCCAATGATTTGAAAGCATCTGAAAACCAATTATCCTTGTCGACAAACTTAGCAGCAATAGTTGAATTGGTTGCAGTCACGCACACCATCAATAAGAAGAGCAATAATTCATCCTCAAACGGCAAAATCTCTAATCCAAAGACAACCCAATTATCTGATATTGCGTGTACTCCTACCCATAGATAAGATACGGCAACACCCATGCTGGCAAGGTTGCCAGAGTTTCTTACAATAGCCAGCCCATGCAGCATTATGGTGCCTAAACCAATCATTATTGCGACGCCAAACTCTCCGTACAAAGCCCCAGCAGCACTACCCACGATTAGGAGGATTAATGTGGCCTGGGCAGCTATCGCATCCTCATCGTGGCGTTGAGCAATGCCGATGTTGAGAACTACTCCAAGCAGCAATAATCCACCAAGAATATTATCTTCAGAGGCGAAACCTAACTCGTCCAACCAGCCCCAATGCCATAAATCTAGAATTAATCCGTAAATGAGTTTCATTGAGATAATAACCCATGTCACTCCAAGAATCCTCATATTTGGATTGGGAATCCATTTTTCTCCAAGATATAGGCCGATTATGGCCATAGTTGTTAGGCCGATAGCCCCAAGCACTGGATTTAGTACTGTCCCAACAATGGTCCCAATTAACGACCATGAAAAGATCATAGCAATCAACAGACCAAAACCAAGCCGTTTCTCTCCATGAACTGCTAAATCTGTAACACTATCTATTTCTGGAGCACTGTTGACTGTACCATCTTTTTGAATAGCCCCCGGTCGGTTGAAATCTTCGCCGCCCTTGGAAAAAATCTCTGCTATTTCACCCATGGCGATATCCGTTTCATTTTCTTCTTCCACAGCCTCCCAAACAGATGGTTTTTCATCTTCCTGTTCAATCATGAAAGAGGAGATGTCTAAGCCCCTTGCTCGAGAAAAAGATTGTTTTCTAATGACTTCATCCCGCTGGTTACTGGGCTTATTTGTAATGTCTTCAGCATCAGAATCTTCAGACATGTGACTAAGGCTTTGACTACTGCTATTCAATACTCGCCCCTATTTGGGATGATTTTTCACTGATTTGGCGCCAGTTGTATAGCGCCAAATCACGATTTTTTTGAGCACCAGCATGCGAAAAGGACAAAGACAGCCTTTGACACGATTTGGTATGGCCGAGATACTAGGTGAGCCGAAAGGCGACCTATCTGTGCATGGTTTACATTGTGGGGGAAGCATCCACTGGAATTTACCTGTGGAGACGTTAGTTGAATTGGCAGTTGCTCGTGGCGAAGGAGTTTACAGCGCTCACAAGGCTTTGGTTACTGAAACTGGTGAAAGAACCGGTAGGTCGCCTAATGACAAATACATCGTTGATGAAGCAAGCACGAATTCCGATATTAATTGGGGGGACGTCAACATTTCAACAGATTTAGCAACATTTACCAGAATGAGGGCGAAAGTCGTTGACTATTTATCTAATCAAGAAGATTTGTTTGTCCAAGATCTATATTGTGGAGCGGACTTTAGTGAAGCGCTACCAATACGCGTCATCAATCAAAACGCTTGGCACAATGCCTTTGCTAGGAATATGTTCATCAGGCCAAGCGCAGAACAAATGAAACTCCACTCGCCAGAATTCACCGTATTTCACGCACCTCACTATGAAGCAAATGCAGAACAAGACGGGCTAAATTCCCAGTGTTTTGTGATGGTAAACTATGATGCCAAAGAAGTCATCATTGGAGGGACAAGATACGCTGGAGAGATTAAAAAATCAATCTTTTCAGTCATGAATCTTATTTTACCAAAGAAAGGCATCCTACCTATGCACTGCTCTGCTAATACAACAGGCGAAAATACAGCTGTGTTCTTTGGCTTGTCTGGGACCGGAAAAACCACACTTTCAGCCGACCCAAAACGTGCCTTGATTGGCGACGATGAACACGGCTGGGGGTCTAATGGAGTGTTCAATTTCGAAGGCGGGTGCTATGCAAAACTCATCGATTTATCAGAAGAAGACGAACCGGCAATTTTTGGCACAACAAGGAAATTCGGTTCAATTTTAGAAAACATTGTGATGGATGACAATGGAGTTCCCGATTTTCATGACACCTCAAAAACACAGAACACTAGAGGTTCATATCCAATAGAATTCATCGATAACCGAACTACAGATTCCAAAGGAGGCCACCCACAAAACGTAATTTTCCTTACCTGCGATGCTTTTGGTGTTTTACCGCCGATTTCTAAGCTAAGCCCAGATCAAGCAGCATACCATTTCATTTCAGGTTATACCGCCAAGGTTGCAGGTACTGAAATAGGGGTAAAAGAGCCACAGGCGACCTTCTCAGCATGCTTTGGCGAACCATTCATGCCTATGCACCCAGGTGTTTATGCAGACTTACTTTCGCAGAAAATGGAACAGCATAATGCCACAGCTTGGCTAATTAACACTGGTTGGTCTGGAGGCCCATATGGGGTTGGCAATCGAATGAAGATAAAGTACACAAGAGCAATGTTAAATGCTGCATTGGATGGAGATCTAGACAATGTAGAATATCTCAAAGATAGTAGATTTGGTTTTGCAGTTCCAACCTCCTGTCCAGGAGTCCCTAGCGACGTATTGCAACCAATCAAAACTTGGAGTAATCCTGCTGATTACCATACCTCTGCAGATAATTTGGCAAGCATGTTTATCCAGAATTTCAAACGGTACCAACAAGGAGTTTCAGCAGCGGTAAATGCATCATCACCAAAACCATCGTCTGTTAACTGAATAACCGTACTTTGATAACTTAGCGGCGCGCACAAGAACTTGTGAGAGCCATGCGTAATCTACGATTTTTAGTTGGAATTATGTTCATTATTACTGCATTATCGCCGATAATGAGTACCCATAATCCGCTTAATTTAGAAACATTTGACGAAGAAGAAAGCAAGAATCCATTTGGCGAACCGATATTATTGGACGATTTAAGAAAGGATATTAGAAATGCAGTTGGTCAACCTTGCCCAGCAATCCAAAATGATGGGGGATCTCCTGGTGATGCAGGAAATGCCACAACCAATACTGCTAAAGATTTAGGCACAAATCCCACCGACTCATTCACTAGTTGTGCAGATACTACCGACATTGAGGACTGGTATGAATTCACCATGGACCAAGACTACAATATCGAGGTCACTATGTCTAATTATCAAAACGATTATGATTTAGCCCTCGCTTTCGAAGATAACGGCTCCTACTTCGCCGCAGACACATCGTATTACGACGACCCAGAAGAAACGGTGACTAGCGTTGGCTCTTCAATCGAATCAACGCCTGGAACTTATTGGGTAGTTGTGTTCCCATATAATCAAGGAGCAAGCTCTTCTATTGGCGATTATGATTTAGACATATGGACTAACTACACCGAGTCATGCGTTGACTGGTATTCACCACAAAATGATGCAAATACTGGACAAGACGCACCACAAAATTGGTCGGAATCGCCAACGAATATGGGCAACAATGTGACTGCTAGTTACACTGGCTGCCTCGACAGTTCTGATGGCGGTGACGTGTTCGCTTTTGACGTGCCGGTAAATCACACTATTACTGCAACTTTAGCAATGGATTCTGGAGTAGACTTCGACATAATACTTCATCAAACAAACGGGTCAATAATTGACTCCTCAGGTGCCAACAACGATGCTGATGAATTTATCACATCACTTGATTCAACATTTGAAAATCAACAGGGAACATATTACATCAACGTCACACACTTCTCGGGCAGTGGTAATTATTCGTTAGATGTATGGACAAATTTTAGCGTACCAACTCCAAACCTTGCAATCGATAATGTTAGTTTTGCACTTGCAGCGAACCCAGGAGATGTAGTTCCTGTCGACATAACCGTAATCAATGACGGAACCTTAGAATTAACAGATGCTTTCAAGGTTGAAGTTATCTTAAGCGTTGATTCAGGACAAACTTGGGTAGATCACAATCTCGGTAATGCAAGTTGGACCTCTGGCTTGGCGATTAATGCCACCCAAGTCGTTACGGTTAACGGAGCGATACCAACAAATATCGTAGAGGGTGAATACAATGTATTTGTCGTCCTTGATTCAGACGAAATGGTTGTAGAAAAGAATGAGGCAGATAATGTTGAATTAGCCGATGACACAATGGAAATCGGCAATTCTGTTAACGCTTGCGCAACTCCGCAAGATGATGCCGCATCAGGTTCTGATATTGGTGAAACAGTTTCAACATCCTTCGATTTAGGTTCCGACCCTGAATTGGAGGTAAGAGGCTGTATCGACTCTTCCGACGAGGCTGACCTTTACAAGGTGACAATCACCCCAAATCAGCCCCTTGAAGTCACTCTAGTCACCGCCCCAATTGATGGTGCAGACTTCGATATGAGTCTCGACCTACCTAACGGCACGACCATCGACTCAAGTATTTCTATAGGCGACGATTTTGTTACTTTGGAAGGCACTGATTACGAAAATACCGCAGGAGATTATTACATCAACATCACTTATTTTGGCGGCTTTGGTTCCAGCAATCCTGGTGGAACCTACCGATTACTCATTGGTGAGCCAGATCAATCAACATATGTCCCACCGTTTACTTGCGGCAATCAAAATGATCTAGGATTGGGCCAAGACGCAAGCGCATCTGGAATTCCGCTTGGGACAAATAATCCAATTAGCGGTACCGGCTGTTTGAGTAATTCAGATACTGAAGACGCATACAGTTTCACTATTGATGATTATTACAACACAGAAGTCAGATTTAATGCTTCTATGTCTGCACCGTTCACAGCTACGCTAACTAACAGCGCTGGCGACCTAGTGGCATCAGTAGATAACATGAGTTATGGATTAGTCTTTGAGTCGATGGATAATGAAGTCTATGAAGGACAAACAACAACGTACACGCTAACAGTTGATTCTAATGGCGGACAAGGCGATTATGATGTTGAACTTGTAGTCGTTAACCCGGCATTACCAGACCTGATTCCAGAATCACTAACCTGTCCAACCACTGAAGCATACACCGATGAAGAGATTACCACTCAATGGATAATTCACAACGCTAGAGGTCCAGCATTTGGTCAAAGCATGGTTGTCCAAATCGAGTTGGTTGATTCAGATAATGTGACACTGTCAACCATGTACTCTTCTGAATTAGAATCAGAAAACCCAAGCGTAAGTGACGCAATGTCATATGAGCAATCAAGCGTTCAAGACAGTTATGCTTTCTTCACCATTCCAACTGATACACCATCTGGCGATTATCGCTGCAAACTAATTATCGATAGCAACAACGACATTACTGAATCTAATGAATCGAACAATGTTCACTTCTCTGAACCATTTTATGTCCAAAATGAAGATGAATTATGGGCTAATGATGTAGACAGAGACGGGTTCAATTCAACCGATGCAGGAGATGGAATTGTCGACGACTGCCCCGATAATCCTGGGACCTCAACCATCGATAGATATGGTTGCCCAGACCTTGATAATGATGGAGTGTCCAACGACAATGATATTCTACCAAATGACATGACCCAATATTACGACACGGATGGCGATGGATTTGGCGACAATCCAAATGGTACTAATGGTGACCAATGTCCAGAGGTTGCTGGAGTCTTTTCGGGAGATGATGGCGTTGGGTGTCCAATTCTTGATTTGGATTTGGATGGAGTCCTCAATGAAAACGACCTTTGCCCAGAAACTCCAATCGGTACAATAGTCGGCTCTGATGGCTGCGAGTTACCAGACGAGCCAGATGAGCCGAGCGACAATACAACAGATCCGATTGACCCAGTAGATCCTGTTGACCCAGTTGACCCAACTGATCCTGGAGATGATACGGACTTAGGTGACGATACCACAGACTCAACAGACGATACTGAATCAGAGTCCGGCATATTTGGTATGTCTTATACGCTGGTCGCAATAATTGGAGCAGTTGTTGTATTGCTCTTAGTAACCGTATTCTTCGTTAGAGGAAGGGGCTCTAAGAATGACGAGTGGTCGATGCAGGAGAAGGCATATTCTGATGCAGGATTCGCCGCAGTTGCAGGAATGCCAGCACCTGATACTTCAATTACGCCAGAGCAACTAGCTTACGAGCAACAATTAGTCGCAGCAGGTTACCCTGCCGATTATGCAAGAGCATATGCAGATCAACATTTCCGCCCTTGGCTAAAGCAGTGAAGTAAAGGCAATACTCATGACCTGCCGATTATTGGCACAACCATGCAGGTAATGATGAAGACATCCGCAGGCGATATAACGATTCAACTATATGATGATAAAGCACCAGACACGGTGGCTAATTTCACCAAATTAGTGACAATGGGTCACTATGACGGATTACACTTCCACAGAGTAATTAAGGATTTTATGATTCAAGGCGGCTGCCCGAATTCGAAGGACCCAATGTCACGACGAGCGGGAACTGGCGGGCCAGGCTGGAATATTCCTTGCGAGGCTTCTGCACTTGCCCTAAAGCACGACAAACCAGGAGTTCTTTCAATGGCTAATGCAGGCAGAAACACCGGCGGCTCCCAATTCTTCCTCACTACAGTTGCAACACCGTGGCTTAACGGTAATCACGCAGTATTTGGCGAAGTAGTAGGTGGGATGGACGTCGTAAAGGCAATTGAGAATTGCCGCAAGTTGCCCGGCGACAGACCAGCTGAGCCACAACAAATAATCAGTTGTACTGTAGTTCAGTGATACATGGCAATCTTGGTTATTCACGGAGGCGCTGGCGGGGATGGCCCTTGGTTGGGTAAAACATCATTAGATCCTGCGAGAATTGATTGTATGAAACGAGTGTTAAGCGTCGTTGGAAATCAATTAGAAAGCGGAGAAATTGATTGTTTAGAAGCGGTTACATTAGCGGTTGAAATGCTTGAAGATGAGCCGTTATTCAATGCTGGACAAGGCTCAGTCATTGGCGAAGATAGCATGATAACTATGGATGCATCGATTATGCGAGGTAGCGATAAAGCCGCAGGTGCAGTTATCAATGTGTCAAAATTACGACACCCAATTAGAGCTGCTAATATTATTTTACAACAAGGCTGGCCAGTAATTTTGAATAGCGATGCTGCAGATGAATTTGGAATTACTAATGGCGTTGAAGAAGTCAGTCAAGACTGGTTGAAAACCGAGTTAAGATTAGGTCAATGGCAGCAGTGGAAAAATAGCAAAGATAGGCCAGGTTCAACAGATGAAGATGATTCAGTTCTTGATCACGACCTTGAAGGCCGAGTTGCCACCGAATTTTCAGATAAAGGAATGGGCACTGTAGGAGCTGTAGCACTTGATAGCAATGGAGGGCTTGCAGCCGCAACCTCGACTGGTGGCATGACAGGTAAACCGGCTGGAAGAGTTGGTGACACAGCGATTATCGGCGCTGGAACTTGGGCTGATAACAAAATAGCAGTATCTTGTACTGGAGTTGGGGAAGCATACATCCGTACTTGTGCAGCACATAGTTTGGCAACGAGGTACCATTTTTCTAGTAATCTGTCTCAATCAGCAACTCATCTGCTTGATGAAGTTGCACCACTCGGCGGCAGAGGAGGTTTGATTGCCATTACTTCAGATGGCGAATCTATTATGCCATTCCAAACACGTTTGATGTATCGTGGTTCGTGGAAAAATGGTTC
>CAXHFO010000052.1:0-9171 GCA_964015895.1 uncultured Candidatus Poseidoniales archaeon | reverse complement strand
AAAGTCCTGTTACTTGGCTGGTCATACAAAGCTGAAGTTGGCGACCCGCGAGAAACTCCTGCTGAACCATTGGCTCAGACATTGATGTCAAAAGGCATTGAAGTTGGAGCATGGGACCCGCATATCATGTCTACTGATTATCCTGAAGGAGTCACCGTAATTGAAGACATAAGTGATGCTAAAGACTACGATATTGCAGTATTAGTTACTGCTCACAAAGCATGTGTTGGTTTGGACTGGCAATCATTACTAGGAAATATGCGTACTCCGTTACTCTATGACGGTAGACGAGTTCTAAAATTATCAGAACTTGAAATAATGGGCTGGCAAACACATGCCGTAGGAAGACCTGTCTAAGTATAGAACTCCGTCTTGTGTTTCCTCGAGAACAGTCTTAAGCCGAGCCTCGCAGGTTCGTTTGATTGGAATCATTAACTATTGACTAAATAATATACTACCAATCAACCACATAGGATCGATTTAATTGAATGAAAAATATACTTTACAATGCCTAACTACCAAAGATTTAGTTGACGATAACTACACCTTACATTATACTGATGGTGCTTTACTAAGAACGATTTATCATAATGGTTTAACGGTAAATCAGGGGCGCAACGGGATGATGAAATTTCATGACTGGATGCCAAATTATGAAATCTCCGATCTTGATGTGGGAACTCAAACCTACCAGGCCGAAGCACTTGGCAAAGCGATTGGCATGAACAATCTGTGGGTTACCTTTCACGGCTATTGGCCGGAGAGGAATGGCCTTTGTCCAACTGGTTCATTCAAGGATATGGAAGCGGTTCCAACTTTAATCCGCCTCAAAGAAAAAAATTGTGAAGGATTAATTTGTGCTAGTGCGGGAAATACTGCGCGGGCTTTTGCCTATTTTTGTGGTTTGTATAGTGTGCCAATCATTATTGTTGTCAGCCACCTGCATGCTAAGCGGTTGTATGTGCCTGACGGCCATCCAACCGATTCAGTGAAACTGATTGTGTTAGAAGATGGTGATTATTATGATGCCAAGGTGTTTTCCAAAAAATTAGCCAAGCATCTTGATAATTGGCAAATGGAAGGTAGTGTCCATAATGTTGCTAGAAGAGATGGTATTGGTTCATTAATTCTTGATGCGGCTTTCACGATTGGAGCAATGCCACAACATTATTTCCAAGGCATTGGTGGAGGACCAGGGCCAATTGGGGTTCATGAAATGGCGGTTAGGGCCATTGATGCTGGCTTCTTTGATGGGCCGCCGCCAAGGCAGCATGTCAGCCAAAATGTGGAACATAGTCCGATTCACAATGCTTGGCAAGCAAAAAGAGATCACTTGATCGAGACTGATTTTCCGAATCAAGATGTTTCTGTTTACTCAGATTACCTGCTCAATAAATCTCCTGCATATGACATTAAAGGGGGCGTTCATGATATTCTAAAACAGTCTAATGGACAGACCTATATTGTAGCAAAAGAGGCGGCTGTGGCTGCCAAAGAGTTGTTTGAACAAACAGAAGGTATCGATATTATGACGCCAGGTGGCGTCGCACTTGCTAGTTTGATACAGGCTTTAGAAGTGGGTGAGATTAACTTTGATGATTGTACAGTGCTAAACATCAGCGGTGGTGGAGTTGAGAGGATGAAGTCTGAGATCAAGTGTTCGACTATTACTCCGTGGATGACTATCGCAAAATCAGCTGAAGTTGGCGAGATTATTGATTTATTAGAATAATCAAGCACTGCGCCCAGCGTCAAACATTTCTCTTAGACTACCATCTTGTAGCATCTCAAGGGCAATGTCGGACCCGCCGATTAATTCACCGTGTACATAAACTTGAGGCATGGTAGGGAAATCTGCCCAACCACAAACGGCTGGAATCGCTCTACGGTCTTCTAGGATGTTTATTGCCGCAAATGGTTCACCAAGTTGTTGAAGCACTTGTGCAGCACGATTTGAAAAACCACACTGTGGCTCATTTGGTGTTCCTTTCATGAACAATACCAAGGCATGTTCGTCTACTATTGCTTGTAATTCTTCTTCTGTCCAATCCATTTTTCTCACTCTTTATTTTTTTGAATTCGCCTGATGTGTACACCTCGTCCACCACCATGGGGGTTAAACGCCGTGTCTCCAGCTGTTTCAGCTTGCTTAGGTGTCATACACTTCAGGTCTAATGCATGAACCGGGTGCGGGATATGTTGCTTCATGACTGCCAAAACTTGACGTTGTCTTTGTAGTGGCCTCATTCCCTCAAAATCCTCGGTGATTATTCTAACATGGAAATGGTCGCCTGAGCCGTGAAGGTCAATTACTTCTACAACCGCATTAGGCACTGCTTTGAGAACTTCGGATTCAACCCAACTAGCATCGACCATACACGCACCTCATACAGCCCTTGCAAAACAATCATTTGAACATGTGGTTTAGAGGATGCTTCAAGTGAAGCGTGTCTAGGCATAGATATGACCGAGTCAGTACCCAGCCATCAAGGCCGTGAACTGAATATGGGGAGAGACTCTAGTTGGTTAATTGGTGCAGATATAATCGCGGTTTTTCTAGCATTAATTGGGCAAGTTGTACTAACTAGAGCCTTGATTACTGAAGATTATGGAATCTTCATAATTGCTTTGGATGTTTTTGCTACCACGTTTCTAATCATTGATTTGGGATTGCCGACTATTCTGGCTCGCGATGGTGCTAAATCTGTAAATCAGATATGGTCGGCGATTTGGCGGATATATCGAATACAGTTTTTCTGTATGATACCTTTCATGGCTATTGCCATAATTGGCATTTCGATCACGGATAATGACTGGTCGAATTACCTACCAGTAGTGGTAATTTGCATGACTATCGCCTTAGCACACATTTTCAGTTACGCACCAAGATCTGGACTAAGGGCTGCAGGTTATGCTTCATTAGAGGCGTGGAGTAAGGTCCTAGAACGCTTAGTAACAATGAGTGGTTATCTGATTTTATACTATCTTGGAGTTCACTCTGTGGAAAGTTATGCTCTAGCATTTCTAATTGGCGCTTTAATGGGATTAACCATAGCGATATTATTTGCTAAATTATACCTGAAAAGTTCGGCTGAACCTAGCGATTGGTCTAGTCTAGGAGAGTCATGGATTGATAACAAATCCTTGTTATTACAATCATTACCATTTGCCATAACACTTGGAGTACTGCCATACGTGGTTCGAATTGAGAAGTTCATTGTCGCTGGCACAATGGGTGTTGAGAGTGCTGCATTGTTTCATGTTGCACAAATTGCTTGGCTCGCTGGCTTAGTTGTCCCCCAAGCAATGAGGGCTGCACTTTTACCAATCCTTGGTTCTTTCAGGGATGAAAAATACCGTTTTGATAGGGTTATCAACAAATCTCTAGACCTGTGTTTCGGCCTATTACCGATTGGATTATTTGGTGGCGCATTGTTAATCACGTTCATACTACCGAGCGCTTTTCCACAACAATACACCGATGGTAGTATTGGGGCTTCAGCCGTTCAACTATTCATGATACTATTGCTTGGATGGTGTTTTACTTTGGTTGCAACACCGAGTTATACTGCATTACAAGCCGGTAAGAACCCATGGATATTTACTATTTTTATCGGCTGTGTTGTCATGTTCGCGGCAATTATTGGTTTCGTATCAATCGGCTATTATGCTGATTCAAAAAATAACGGACTCTATGCAGCGGCAATAGCATCAACTACCTCCTCGGCATTTCTATTGTTCTCCTCATTACATTTGGCGAGATTATGGAATTTAATTTATCCTAGAAGAATAGAATTTATGGCTAGTATTATACTCGCAGCAATTTCTTGTTATGGTTTTGCGACAAATTCAATACTTGCATTTAGTGGAATTGCTTTGTTTATCTTTACTCCAAGAGCTTGGCAAGTAATGAAGACCAACGTTTACTGATTTCCTCTGTAGAAAAATCATCAGGAACGATGAATCCGTCACTCCAATCTGTCTGCAAGGCATCCTCACACGCATCGGCTAATTTTATCGGATCGTATTGTTCAACTAAACTTGTTTTGGACAAGTATTGGCTGACCTCTCCCACATTAACTGACACAACTGGGGTGCCGCAGGCCAGTGATTCCCTAGCGACCAAGGGGCCTGATTCTCGTTTTGAAGTAATCAAGGTCAAATCGGCTACTAGCATTCTATCCCAAACTATTGTCCTTGGTTGTTGACGTAGGGTAGTAATACCAACAACCCAACCGCGAGTTTCTAACTCTTCTCCAGTTTGTAGTGCTAAGAAATGATTTTTTTCACGTCTTCTAGGGTCGGCTGGAAACAAAATATCGAGCTTGCTTTTACGCCATCTGCCCTGCCATTGTTTGGGTTTTGTCAACCATTCATCCTCAACTGCAGTATGGCAACTGATAACAGATGATGCTGTTTTACCCAATTCTTTAGCAATGCTGTGAAGTCGGGAAGATACAGTGATTAAGTGGTCACAATCATTGACTAATCGGATGATTTGACTGGAGGTGTTTTTATCATTAAGGCTAACATCAAAATCATGACCATGAACGATTCCCACCCAAGGAATACCCATTTGTTTTGCTAACCTAGAGGCTAAGTCTCCTGCTGGCCAAATTGTATGACAGACGATTATTTCTGGCGACCATTCACCTAACCATGACTGAACTTTTTTGACAATGCGCTTCATACTGCGGATTGTTATCGTTGGATATGGATGGCCGGGCAGACCCCAAAACCTTGGAGTAATCACTTGGGTATCGCCATGAGTGAATTGCTTTGGAGCCCTTGATACTCCGGTTAGTGTTGATCTGCTAGATTCTTGATACTTCAGCATTCTAGGCAATGGATTTACCACTTTTATTTCATGACCCATCGATTCTAACAATTTGACATTGTCGCTAACAAATGTACCTCGGGCAACATTGGTTGGTAACGGAAATAGCAGTGAAACTACCAGGATACGCACATTGACACCTTCAACAGATTATACTTCAAGGGCTGTTTTTAGTGCTTGGAGATTTTCTTTAACTGTGGCTTGTTTGTTGAAAAGCCCTGAGCCAACCACGCAATTAGCAACGCCCCATTCGCCAACCATGGCAATGTTGTGAGCTTTTATCCCTCCATCAATCTGTATCTGTACTGGCCTGCCCCCATTAGCCACTTGCTGGTCAATCATTAACTTGAGGCGCCTAATTTTCCCTTCAACAGAAGCGATAAATGATTGGCCACCAAAGCCTGGATTGACGCTCATTACCAATACGAGATCTAAGTCCGGTAGAATTTCTGTTATTGTTTCGATTGGAGTTGCTGGGTTTAGTACAACTCCGGCTGTAGCACCCGCATCTCTAATCGCCATTACCAATCTATGTAGATGAGTGGTCGCTTCTACATGTACAGATATGTGGTTGCATCCTGCATTGATGTAGTCCATGTAACAGTCCTCAGCATTACTTATCATTAGATGGGCATCAAAATGAACATCATCGCCAAGTGCATTACGAAGTGACTTTATTACTGGTGGGCCAAAAGTCATATTTGGGACAAAATTTCCGTCCATCACGTCTAGATGAAGTACGTTAATCCCTGCATCAATTGCTTCTTGGCATGAAACTGCCAAATTTGATAGGTCAGCGGTAAGGATACTGGGGGCAATAATCATAGCAGAACATGTAGTGCCAAACAACGGATTCTCATGAGCATTGTGCCTAGTATTGTAAAATATTCAGCACAAAGTGTCTTAATGCTCGATGTCCACGGCTCCCTAGTGAGAGTATGGGTGAAGTAAGGGCAGTCAGCGATTCAGAGTATGAAAGTTCGGTGAATGATAATGAATGGGTGCTAGTAGACTTTTGGGCTCCGTGGTGCGGACCTTGTAAAGCAATAGCTCCAGTATTAGAGCAAGTAGCGAGTGAAAGAGAGATATTAATCGCCAAGGTTGATACTGACTCAAATCCTGCCAACGCAGGAAAACTTGGGGTTAGAGGAATCCCCGCACTATTCCTGTACCACAATGGTAAAGTTGTGTCAAAACAAAGCGGAGCAATGCCAAAACCGGCCTTGTTGAGTTGGATCGACCAACACATGACTGCTGATGATTTCTAATCTAATTGAATATCTCTGAGCAAACGCTCTTTGAGTGCTTCATGAAGCCACATACCCTCTGATAACTCTATCAAAATACCATGAGAAATCAAGTCTTTGGGTGGTGGACCGGACCAATTTGATTGTCCTGCCAATAAATCCCAACTTACTGGCTTATCATGACTCGCTAGGTTAGTTAGCAATTGTCTTTCATTGTCGGGTAATTTGAATAAAATCTCATCATCGAGGAATTGTAACCAATCAACATGCAAAGATTGCCCGTATAATTCGAATAATTCCAAGGCCAGTGGATGTCCTCCGGTTTTTTCAAATATCGATTCTAAATCTTCATCTACATTGATTTTAGATAGCCAATTTTGCATTTCATGCTTTGAAAGTCCCTGCAGTGAATGTTCAGTTACTATTTCTCTAGTGTGTACGTCTCTTCGATCATATACCGTTGGTCTAGTTCGTGAAATCATAATTATTCTTAGTGGTGAAGACTTGGAGATTTGCAATAATGCTCCCAATAATTTTGCCGCCTCACTTTCGATGTGATGTACGTCATCCAGCACGATTAGCCAATACGGCGGTGGGCCTTCAGATACGCTTTTGAAACGCTCTCGAATCGTTCTAGCATCTGTCAAATAAGCGAGTAAACGCCGGCGCCAGGTATCAACATCGACAACACCTCCGGGATTAAGTGGCAGGGTTTCGATTAAGTTGTAAGGATCGTGTTTCTCATCGATGCCAAATCTATGTAATAGGCTGGTTGCCAGTCCAAGTGGCGTATCCCAAGGCTGGCAAGGATACCAACAAACGGATAGATTCGGGTTTTGTTCTAATTGCCCGTTCAGCCAGTGGGCAACTAAAGTTGACTTACCGATACCGGCAATTCCATGTATAACCATACAAGGTTTTCTTTCTCCAAACCAGTCATTTAGTTGATCAATTTGACTTTCTCGACCATGGACAAACCGGGTCTTTGGGGGTTTGTTGTGGTAAGTTGCATGGGCTCCAGTAAGCGCTTTTAATCTACCAGGGGGGGACTTATCAAATGATTCCGCTTTTCTTATCGCGCCAAATCTAATATCTCCATAAGTCAAGACTCCTTCATGTTGAGCGTGCATTAAAATCTGTAATAATGATATTTTTGCGTCTAACCTTTTAGAGACCTCAGATGCCTCTAGTTCGAGTAATTCTCCCGAATTATCTCTTATCACAATAGAAATTGATGAAAGGCGTTTGATTGTCGACTTCACGGATTTTCTCCCTTCATCGGTTAACTGCCAAGTTTTCTGGCGACGATCTTCACCTTTGACGTTTCTAGTATGCTCAGAGACCAACTCTTTGCGTAGTAACTCGCGCATAGTTCGACTAACATTAGGCGGATGTAGAGCGCATGACTCGGCAATACCTGGCCGAGTTAATTCTGGGCCCACAAGATATCTGTCTGCTTGTTCATTGTTTTCAAACAAATGGAGCATTACGCGGTCTTGTACCGGGACATTGACCTTTGAGACGCCTGCGCTCACAGTTAATCCAGTGGCTACTACAACTAAGCGGTTTTGGCATTTTGATAATTTGATGTAAGAGCAAAACAACCATAATTCCTTTATTCTAATAATGATGGGGAGGGCATGGGTTCAGCAAGAATTACGCTGTTGGTGCTGTCCATACTCGTCTTGGCAACGATGCCAATCACTGTTTCAGCGGACTCGGATGGCGATGGCATAAGCGATGCTGCTGATGACTGTGTATGGTCTTCTGGAACTTCAACCGTCGACAAAACAGGTTGCCCAGATTTCGACGGCGATGGAACTTCAGACCTAAATGACCCATGGACTACTAATAATCCAAACTTCCAAACAGAACAAATTCTAAATTCAAATCAAGATTATAATGACATTGAATATTCTGGTGACGGTTACAGTCTAGTTACTGGAGCTGATGACGACGTCATCAGGGTGTGGAATTCCTCAACCTTTGTCAATCTCAGATCTGCTAATTTGGGTGAAAATATCAATTCTGTGGCTTTTTCACCTGATAGTAATCTAGTTGCTGCTGGAGTTAATGATGACACTGTTCATATTTTTGATGCCGCTACTATGACCAGTTTATATGGTTCAATAAGTGTTGGTGTAGGGGGCGGTGAGAGAGTTAATGATGTTGAATTTTCTCCCGATAGTTCCTTACTGGCTGTATCTATTGGAAGGTCTGGGAATCAAGGTACTAATGGGATTGTTGCATTCATCGATACCACTACTGGTAACTTTTTCAGCTCGGGGATAAATCCTGGTGGAGAAGATCGATTCTACGATTCAGCATTCTCGCCTGATGGAAACTTTATTGCTGTTGGAAGTGAAGGTGATTGGTATATTTCTGAAATTTCAACCGGCACTACTGTGTCATCAATTTCAAGCCCTCCTGACTCTGTTAATGCTATTGCATGGTCACCCGATGGCAATTACATCGTTATGTGTGGTGCTTACGAGTCCAACGGAGCCCGTGTTCAAGTTCACGAATATGATGGCAGTGGATGGCCTATGATTTGGGAAGTAGGAACCACCACATCCTGCTCTTCTGTGGATTTTTCACCAGATGGTTCAAAATTTGTTGTTGGGCTATTTTGGTATGAGGCAGACGGTGCAACAGCCAAAATATACCAAACGACATCCAGTTTACTAGTAGATGCTTTTTCTGGTCCAAGACCCAATAATTGCGCTGGAAACAATGTTCAATGTGGCCAAATCGATGGAGTTTCTTGGCATCCAGACGGCAGTAAAATCGTTACTGCTCATACTAGAAATGACGAAGGCGTCTATTTTTGGTATGCAGATATCGATGAAGATAATGATGGTTACAATACCTATGATCAGGGAGATGGTGTAGTCGACGCTTTTCCAACTGATGGTAGCCAATGGAATGATACTGATGGTGATGGATATGGTGATAATCCTGCACCTGCAACTAACCCGGACGCCTGTATAAATCAATTCGGAACCTCAACACAAGACCGTTTTGGCTGCCCAGATGCCGATGGAGACGGATGGTCTGATGATGGTGATTGGGCACCAAATGATGCCG
>CAXHFO010000051.1:0-9349 GCA_964015895.1 uncultured Candidatus Poseidoniales archaeon | reverse complement strand
ATAAGACCAAAATAAGTCGTTGAAATTCCGGCAATCGTTGAGTCATTTTCAAATCGCCAGCGTAAGTAAGGCCAGATAAGCAATGTAAGAGTGGTAACCCAAAACGCCATTGAGATTATTGTCTGGCTTTGTTGAACACGCCAATATTGACGCATGAACCATTTCTTGAATGGTGAGCCACCGTCAGAAACAGTTTTCTCCTCAGATACCATGACAATCCCAAATAGCGGGTTCATTTAGACTATGCCCCTTAATGACGGGAAAAATGCGGCAAATCACCGTTGATTAAGGGTGACAAACCAAAATAATCATGAGGTATTTAAGTTGTAACCAACATGTCGGCGTAATGTATATATCCTACATTAAGGGCAAATCGAACCGAATAATATGTCGGAAGCACCTGTTAGAGCGAGGCAAAGAAATCGAAAAATTGCCGTAATTAATGATCGGCCTGGTAGTTTATTTGAATCAGCCGGACCGGCTCCAGTATTGGATGACACTGTGGTAAAGAAAATCCAAGTTCCACAAGAAAATATTGAGTTGCAAAAGTTTGCTCAACTGATTTTGTACGGAATTTCATTAGCTGCTATTTGGGGTGGCATTCTTTCTATCGCTTGGGATGATTCGACTAACAATGAGGATTTCCTAGTGCTTGGTTTTGGCGGAATTATTTCAGCAATTATGGCAATTGCCCTAGTCGAATGGCAACGACGCAGAGGTGGTAAAGAAGTTCACAGCGTTCATGGATACATTATCGGCATTGGATTCTTTTTCTCCGCAATTGGCGTACTCTACTCAATGCGTTTGCTGATCAGTATCGCCGCTGAATCGAAAGTGGATATCTTTGTCGATGATTCAAGACCTTGGCAAGAAGAAAATTGGCAACCTGCTGCTGAAGCAATTTATGTTCAATTGGCCGGATGTATTCTTCTCGCATTAGGCCAATATTGGTATTTGAGAAAACTCAAGGGTGAGATCACTTTCGGATTAGCAGTCAATACATTAACCCCGCTTGCCATAGTAATGATTGGATTTGGACCTTGGCTAGATTGGTCAAACCAAATTGTTTCTTATGAACTTGGAATCTCGATTATCTCACTGTCAGCCCTATCGATGTGGTTAGCGCTTCGAACCAATAATGGCATTATTTTCTCCATCGTTGCAGTCTTTAGCGGACTGGTGCCGATTCTCTACGAATTTGCACACTCACCTGATGCGGTGATGGGCGGAAAAGGCGGAGCACTATCATTGATGACGTTTATCATCTTGGTTCAAGGAGCCCTAGCAGCCGATGATCGATTAAGGCAAGATTTGATGCAATGGACTTCAATATTCCTTGTCGGTGTGGTAATATATGCTATTTGGCTAGTACAATATGAAGATCTGAATCTTGTTCTTGGCCCATTACGAGCCGAGAATTTGGGTAGTTTTGAAGGTGTTTTGAACCTGCAAGTAGTGTTATGGCTCACTGTACTGGTAGCATATTTCCCTGCTACTTTAAAGCGCAGAATACCATATATGCCAATCGGACTAGCTGGATCACTTTTCCTATTCACTCCAGAGTCCAGTATAATCCCATGGATAATCGCAACTGCAATGCTACCATATCTAGTGATAATATCAAAGGTTACTCGACGTTGGGTTGCTGACTGGTCGGTAATTGCCATAAGTGGCGCCTTTTTGATACAAAGTTATCACAACCCTATTGCCTCAGAATATGATTTCTTTGAAGAAATAGTCTTGTTAACAATCTTAGTAATTGTTGAATACGCCAGGCGCAATAATAAATTAACAGACTTTGCCATCAATATTGCCATACTAGGCTTGTTTTTATCGAAGGCAGTATTATTTGGCACCAGTTGGTTAATCCCCTGGGCGGTAGTGTTTTACATCTTGATTTCAGCATACCTACAACAACAAGATGCAGTTAACTCCGGCACTCATAGCAAATTCATTTCCGCAAGCCTAGGCATCACTCTGGCCATGGTATTGACTGTGGTGTTGTCTGCTCTTGAGCGATTGGAAATTCCAATGCTAGACAATTATCAAGACAAGCTTGATGGATTCAATGTCAGTTTAGCAATAGTCGCACTTGCGGTGTACATAATCATGTTCAAGTTTAGAGACTCTGAATTAGACCTTGGATATTTATTCAAATTAACTCAGGCCAAAGGTCAAGACATGGTGCCTGTTTACGATCAAGAAAGTCAGAATTGGGTCAACCCTTTCCATACCGATACCGAAGAAATCGAAGGCTATGGACCGCTTGCCCGGTCAAGTCTGTTAGGACCATTAGCCCTAATTATGATCTCAGTATCTTTTATTGACATCGAGAGTTTACTCGTTGATGTTCACTGGATTGGAATTATAGTTATTCCAATTGCAATACTTGTAAGAGAAGTGTTAATGGAAGATAAAAACAACTCTATGTCTAGAGCAATTGCGATTTGGGCAACAGTCATTATTTCACTACCTATTGCACTTAAATTCTTGACTAATAGTTTTGAAACTGATAAATTACAAATAAATACTCTACTTTTCGATGTGATATTACTTTCCGGTCCGATAATTGTATCTGTACTACTGAAAAAAGATGACATGGAACGCTCTGAATTAAATGAAACTGCAGATGACATGACATTGTTTGGCCTATTAGCCTTAGGACTGCTTGACGCCAGTGGCGGAATACTATTCCTCTCAATGTACTGCTTGGTAATTTATCGAGCTATAATCCACAAGCGAGTATTTTTATTATGTGTCGCGCCTTTAGCGATTTTTACCTTTGTCGATAGATTTGTTGCTGACGGGTCTCATATTGCACCATTACTAGATTTTAACCTGATGGGAATTGTGATGGATGATGTCAACAGTCTTGGAATAGCCATATTCTCTTCTATCGTTCTTTCACTTAGTATGATAACAGTGATAATAAAATCAGTAATCAATTCTAAAACAATTGAAGACGATGCTGTCAGCCAACTACCTTTCACCATTCCATTCATTTGGTTAACTATTGGTTTGTTTGGCATGCTGCCAGATGTTGCTTGGCTACCTGCTGCTATGATTTTACTAATCACAATTTTTACTTGGGTAACTGGAAGATTAGATCATGTTCCATTACTGATTATATCGATGTTCGGTGCTCTGGCTATTGGATTCAATAGTAACTTCGGTGATGGCGGAATTAGCAGTGATGGCGACCTTTGGGATGTCATTAGTTCCTCAGCGTTCTATGGAGCAATATATGCCTTGGCTCTCAACCAAATGGCAAGAACAGGTATTCTGTACCGCTTTGTTAACGATGTTGTTATGCCACCAAGAGTTGCTTTAGAGGTAAATGTTGAAAACTACCTAGTGTTGTATAATAATGATGATAGTAAAAAGTTATTCTTAGAATTCTCAAAAGGTGTCACCATTGCAGGATTCCTGTTATCATTTACTGCAGTATCTGGGATAGGACCTATCCTTGGGGCAATTTACTTGACTTACTGCACAATTACTGACAAATACAAAAATATGTTTACTTTCTTGCCTGTTGTACACATCCTTGCCTTCATCAATTTATCAATACAAAACGACGATATAATTGACCGAACTGCATTCTTCCAGTTAGCTGGATTGATTTTGATTATCGAAGGTTTGTTGTTGACATTCTACTCTAGTAAAACAAAATATGGTTGGAAGATGTTTGAATGGGATAATGAAGATGCCTTTTTCTCTTGGTTAGACAATCTTGGTATTGTTGCAATGGGTTATGTTGTTGCTGGTTTTGCTTTTGCTATGCAAGAGATCGACGCACGTGGATTGGTTTGGGCACTAATGGCGATTTATCTTGCTGGTATCGGCCTGCAAGGCTTTAGAGAAGAAACTGAAGCACCGTGGAGACGTGGTTTTGGTTCATTTGGTACCATTATATCGCTATTTGCGTTATCCTTAGAGTTCTCAGAGAATGACAGTATTTTCCGTTACATCACTTGGATGTTTATTGGAATCGTTGCCTTTGGATTCGGGATACTATACATGAATCGATTAGGTGAAATCAGTAACCTCTATGAAATAGACGACAAAGCCGAACTAGCTACTACTGAGGTCGATTTGGACGAATGATTGACAATTAGAAATGCAGATTACTTCTTGTGACGGGCTGCAAAACCGTGAACAAATCACAGTCGGTTGAAACTACCATCAGTCATCATTTGCCAACGCACACCATCTGTTTGAACGTAGATAGTTTGTCCAGTTGATTGATCGTATTGACCACCAGGTGGCAAGCCAGTATAATCTGCAACTGTGGTTGGTTGTGCGGGTGGTGCAGGTGCGGTAGCAACCGGCGGTGCTGGAGCAGTCATTGGTTGAGCGGGCTGTATCGATTGTTGAGCCACTGGCTGCTGATATGTCGGTTGAACTGGCTGTTGATATACGGGTTGTTGCGCCATTGGTTGACCCATCTGTGGCATTCCAGCAACAGGCGTTTGGGCCGCCATATTAGTTTGTTCAGTCCACATTTGTTGAGCGAAGTCTTTGTTGTTGTCACCGCTTCTGCCACGCATGATAACTACTGCAACACCAATTACGACCCCGAGTACACCAATTGTACCACCAACAATTAATCCAGTATTGGATGACTTTGATTCTGACTCGCTTGTGTCATCGTCTTCGTCCTGCTCACTAGCAATATTAGTCGCTGAAGCATCAGTTCCATCATGCAGACTGGTATTGCCAGATACAACTGCAGATGCATCTGCGGCAACCGCAGTTCCATCTAGAGTAGAAGATTCGGTAACAAAGGCCACAGATGCACTGTGAGCAAGTCCACCATCAAGTGAAACAACGTTCAGATTGATGGTGTATTGGTTACGAGGAATCGAATCATCAACGGTGAAAGTCACTGTGAACGGTAAATCACCATTCATGTCAATAGTACCCCAAGTAATAACTGCAGAGTCAATCAAATCTTGATTATAGGGTTCAACCAAAACGTCCAATGCGCCACCAAGAGATAGGTCTAGACCATTATGTGCATTGATCACTCCACTGATTGACATTGTACCGTCAACAATGATTTGTTCACGGTTTTCAATCTCTAGTGAAAATTCCGGAATCGAGGTTACAGTAAAGGTGATTTCATCTGAGTGTACTGTCGAGCCAGCCGTACCAGTCACAATTACCGTATAATCACCGGTAGACAAGTTACTAGGAATTGTCAAAGTTAACACTGATAAAAATGGAGCAGAGCCACTAGCAAAATCTAGTTGAGCTGTTACGCCTTCGGGAACTGTTACTCCAATAGTAACATCTGCGCCAAAGCCATTGACTGGTTCAATGAAAATTGGAGTAGGAACAACCCACTCAACTCCTTGAGGAATTACAATCCATGGGTCAAGGGTAACTATTTCGAAATCCGGGTCGTTGTCTACGGTAAATGGAACAGCAATTGAGCGCTCCATACCACTAGATTCGCCGGTGATAGTCAAGCTGTATTCACCACTTGATAGATTCATAGTATCAACAATTACTGCACCAAGCTCATCAACAGAAAGTTGCATTGAGTCATACATTATCGGTGCATTCTGGGCATTAATACTAGCACTCAAATTAACTGTAGAGTCAAATTCATTGAAGCCAACAACGTTGACCCATGCGGCAAACGGAAGACCCATTTTTGCTACATCATCAGGTACGCTTGGTAAAAGGGTGAAATCTGGAGTTGCCCAGTCATCATTTCCTTGACGACCAGCAAATACTTGGATTCCAGTAGCATTCAGCCTTTCAACTGTAATAGTACCAGAATTTACATCTGTAGAATCAGAGATAAAAAATGATTGGTCGCCTAAATGTCGGTAATTAAGCGGTATTGCGCCTGAATCTTCAATATCCATTGTTGAGATTGTGCACCCACCAAGTTCAATCGATAGAGAAAATGTACCAGTACCTTCAGCAGCCTCACTCCATACCTTGCCCTGTGCAAGTGGGAAGTTGAATTGATTCATTCCCGCAGCGTAAATCAAATCAGAACGTATTACCGTTTCTTGCGTCATATCTGCACCAGTTGGGATACAGCCTAGATCAATACCACCAAAGTCACCACCGCCATTGTTGTTGTCGCCGTTGTTGTCGCCGCCGTTATCGCCGCCACCGTCGCTCCCACCATTCTGTGCGTCTGAGCAGCCAAATACGTCTACTGAGTCTCCAGCCATAGTATCAGGACAGTAATCATCATCGTCAATAACTCCATCGCCATCGGCATCTGCATCATTGCTTCCACCGTTGCCGTCACCATTACCGTCATCGCCACCGCCGTTATTTTGTGCCTCTGAACAGCCCCACCCATCAACTTCAGCGCCTAGTGCTGTACCTGGACAATCATCAAAGTCGTCTCCTACATTGTCACAGTCTTCGTCGGGGTCACCAAAGTCATCAGTGCAACTTCTAGCAGAAGTACTCATTGCCCCAAAGGCTCCACCAGACATTTCAGTTGAAGAAGTGATGGTAAGGTTTTCATGAACCATTGCCAAATTACTCTTATCAAAACATGCCATTCCTGATTGCTCGTCAATAAATTTGGTAGTCATACCCAAGAAGTTCATGTTCAGTGTTGCCTTACCCTCAATACTTACGGTAAAACAATCTTTGCCGGCAACATTATCCGAACCAGTTACCGTCATCTGGTGATATTCTTCATATGTCACACCAAACAATTCCGGCATTGATACTGAGAAGTTCCAATAATCATCATCACTCCAAACAGGGGCAGATTGCTTAGTGGTAGTTGCTGAGTTGGCAAATTGATACGATGTCAGAATCGATGTGTACATCAATTCATCTTTGGCGTTGTATTGCTCTGAGGCAGCATACCAGCCAACTTGAGGTGAATACCAATCAACGTTGTAACCGGCATCAATCTCAAGAACGTATGCTCCCCCACCAGCTTCAGTCATGGTCGCGTTTATCGAGACAGTATAGGCTCCACCCATTTCAGTTTCCTCTTCGGAAAGGAATATTGTATCACGAGTTTTGCTAGGATTACTATCATAGAGATGTGAATTGTTGTCATCCCATACCGACATTGAAACTCCATCGCCAGCCGCATGAGACAAAGTCAACAGCATTGTCTGACCACTTTCTAGCCAAACGGTAAACCAATCGTGTCTGTCATCCCACATGTCAACTGCACCTCTAACCACATCGCCGGGATACACCGCTTGACCGGCATTATTGGCGTTATTTGGCTCGATTTCTTCGATCACCTCAACTCCAGCAGCCCCGCTAAATTGCGGTTCAAATGCCGTATCATCCAATGCGGTTTGGGAAATCATTGGATGTAATGCTGTTAAAATTAGAATCACTAGTACTGCTTTACGCATGCGACATGGTCTAGAATCAACAGTATAAGCCTTAGGTTGCACTAATGTAATCAAATAATTGAGTCAATAATCAAACTTTTATTATTGCAATGATTACTTGTTCTTGACTAATTCTTTAGCCTGCTTAGCCCACTCATCACGCTTGATGCGTCCTGAGAAAAATTCGATTGCTTGATTGACTTCTTCTTCAATCTTAGGCGTCATATTACCTACCTGATCAAACGTGTATATGCCCAAAGCATTCAATTTTTCAGCGATAAAAGGCCCAATTCCTTTGATTTCCTGCAAGTCATCTTGCTCATCAATAGTGGCAACTCCAAGTGTAGCAAAGTCAATGGTCTTGGCTCGTGCTTTAACCCGTGCTAATTCTGCTAACTTCTTGTCTCTCAACTTTTCTGTTTCTGCGTCTACTTTGGCTTTTACTTTTGCTTCTGCCTTGGCTTTTGCTTCCGCCTTGGCTTTTGCCTTCGCTCTCGCTTCTGCTTCTGCACTGGCTTTGTTACTTTCAGATTCAAGATTCTCCTGTTGCTTAACGTATTCAGGGTCCGCTTTTACCTTAACGTCCCACACCAAGTAAACTGAATTTCTACCAATCTTGATAGCACCTTGGAATTCACCCCCGCCAAGAGTTGGCTCTAAACTGTCATCAAAGATAAGTTGGAATTTAATCACCCCTTCATCATCAGATTCACAATCATCGAATGGATCTTCACCTCCATATGTGAAGTCAGCCATTGTAAATTTACTTCCACCTTGTTGGTCTAAGTAATCAATAGATTGTATTTTCAAGCCTGGAGTAATGTTGGTAATAGTAATCAATTCCTCGCTGTAGATTGTATCTCCAGGATTGACATCATTGGCTGGCGTTAGGACGAACGGATGTTCCTTGGTTCCTTCACCTTCAGCAAACTTAGGCTTTGAAGTGGTATTTTCTGGCTCAGCATCATCAATTACTTGCTTATTTCCTGGCATGAATATTACAAACATAAGTAACAACAGTAGCAGAATCAACGGCAAACAGATGTAACTCCAGTTAATTATGCTGCTTTCATCGTTATCCTCTTCATCTTGAGAATCGATAACTTCTTCAATTACACTAATTGTGATGTTAAACGATTGGCCGTGAGCAGAATTATTTGCCCAAATTGTGAACAGTGTAGCATCCATTGCTTCAGTTGGTGTACCTGTTATACTTCCATCAAGGTGTGCGTCTCGAGCTGGACTCCATCCAAAGATAAGACCTGTAGGTAGTTCACTGCTAATCTCCCAAGTTGCAACGTCACCTAGACCTGAAACAGTCGGTAACTGCACGGCTATTTCTTCACCTACGGTAAGGGTCAATGTGTCTGAAGGATATGTTATGGTAAACGGCAAGTCACGAATTGTATCTAGTGAGTCGCAGATTCCATCGCTATCTTCATCGCTAGGAACACTGGTTTGGTCGGAACTGTCTGTTCCACAAGTTGCTTCCATTTCGTCTAACCAAGTGTCGTTGTCGTCATCAAGGTCTTCGACAAGAGGTGGCGTACTAGTGGATTCTCCGTTCAAAGTGTCTGGCATTCCGTCACCATCGGTGTCCATGGAACCAGCAGAGTCGAATGGGAAGGCATCTGGTCCAACTGAACAACCGCCATTGGCAGGGACTTCAGGTCCATCACAAACGCCATCACCATCGCTGTCAGCATTCGATGAGTCGGTTCCAGTATTGTTTTGGTCAACGTAAGTTGATGAGTTGGTTTCCACATCATTGAGTAGTCCATCACCATCAATGTCATCATCGAGTTCATCGCAAATAGAATCACCGTCAAGGTCTGCTATCAATGAATTAGCATCAAGTGGGTCGGTTGCACAATTGACTTCTTCAATATCGCTAAAGCCGTCTCCGTCATCATCCAAGTCTTCGACTAAGCCACCTAATTGATTGTAATCAAGTGGTAATTCTGTCTCTTATACACATCTCCGAGCCCACGAGACCGCTGATAATC